>CAJKZP010000008.1:0-33797 GCA_905204415.1 uncultured Collinsella sp.
AACCCGCGACCCCAACCTTGGCAAGGTTGTGCTCTACCAACTGAGCCATGTCCGCATATGTAAAACAAAACGGGCGCCGGAGCGCCCGGATGTTGCCTGGAGGCGAAGCCCGGATTCGAACCGGGGGTAAAGGCTTTGCAGGCCTCTGCCTTACCACTTGGCCACTTCGCCGAAAAAGGACCGTTAAGAACGGTCCGGAAATGCAATGGAGCGGACAACGGGGCTCGAACCCGCGACCCCAACCTTGGCAAGGTTGTGCTCTACCAACTGAGCCATGTCCGCTTGCGGGTTATTAATTTACGCGAGTTATCCAAAAGACGCAAGTACTTTTTTCAAAAAAGTTTCTCAAAGCAAGTTCACGCAGGGAAATCATGCCAACCTAAAGCGCTAAGCGCACGATTCCAATGCCGAGCTAAACAGCTTCACCATCCGAACGCGTGTGCCGGCACCATCCGTGCGACGGGTAACCTCCACATTATCGACGAGCATGCGCATAAGCTTGATACCACGTCCGCGTTCCTCGGATGCCACCGGCTCGCTCGCCCCATCGATAGAATAGCCAGCGCCCCGATCAAGCACCTCGAGCACAACACGGTCCCCGTAGGCCTGAACCGTCAGGATACAGCCAACACCGCCCGCATGGTCATACGCGTTACCCAATGCCTCCCCCAGCGCCAATGCGACGTCATAACGTTCATCACGCCTCAGGGGAAGTGATTCGAGAAGCTCGGCCACACGGTGCCGATAATACGGGAGATTCTCGATACCTCGCTGCACTTCGATGCTCTTGCTCCATCGTGGCAACTCTCCCACCGGAATGGCGGGAATCGACTCACGCGCCGGACCCGCAACATGAAGGATGTCGACAAGTCGGGCAATCTCCAAAAAGCGAACGACCTCATCGGAGGCGTTAACGAGCGAAAGCAGGCCCTCTCGCCTCATGAGCTCTCTGGCACGTGTAAGCAAAAACGCCAAACCCGTCGAGTCGATAAAGCCCACAGCCTGGCAATTGATGACAACGCGACGCACGCCCCGGTCGATCAAATTATCCAACCGTCGGCGCAGCACGGACACCGAGGCGATGTCGACATCACCCGGTGGCGTCAGAACCGCTATGTCATTCCACTCATTCATACGACCATGGTTCCCCAAAAGAGCTCGCTCGATGCATACGTATCTGCAACAGCGCAGATTTTGCCCGTCAAGCATCGCGGTCTACGATCGACCCCGTAAAAACTCAAGGGAAACCAGCGCGATGTCATCGTCCAGCGCCGACTCGGTAAAGCGGTCAAGCTCTCCCAAGACCTTACCGCAGATTCCCGATACACCCTCACCCGAGACAGAGAGCAAAAGGTCACGAAGGCGCTGCTCGCCAAAGAAAGCACCCGAGCGATCACGTGCTTCGATTGTTCCGTCGGTATACATGAATAGCATGTCACCAGGAGCGAACGTAAACACGCCTGTCTCGTACACCATGCTCTCAAAGGCACCGATCACGCCCGATTGGCACCCAAGGAACTCCACTTCTCCCCCTCGGGTTTCTCCGCCGCCAAGCGGCGTCGACGACGGTCTAATGACCATAGTGGGAGGATGTCCCGCAGAGCAGTAGGTAGCGCGACCCGCTTTAAGATCAATTTTGGCGATAAACGCCGTCACGAACGTCTCGACCCTCGAAAAGCCCATGAGCATGCTATTGAGCGAGCGGGCCATGCGGGCGGGCCCAGCACCCTCCCAGGCATAGGCCGTCAGCGCCGTCTTGACGAGCGCTGACATCGACGCCGCCTCGATTCCTTTGCCAGACACATCACCCAGAATCATTACGGCGCAATCGTCGGGAAGACGGACGAGCGTATAAAAGTCGCCACCGACCAACGCCGAATTCGTTGCCGAAAGGTATACCGAATCGGTCGCGATACCCGGAACG
Organism: uncultured Collinsella sp.; assembly: GCA_905204415.1. Lineage (GTDB taxonomy): Bacteria > Actinomycetota > Coriobacteriia > Coriobacteriales > Coriobacteriaceae > Collinsella. Next base: position 1,925 of record CAJKZP010000008.1, read on the forward strand.
TCACCAAGCGAATTTCTCATGCCAATCTGGAGGGTCTGAGCGATATGGCGCTCCTCGCGCTTTTGAGATTCGCCCTCGTAGATCAGTTCAAAGTCATGCGCCAAGTGCACCAAGTAGTCATATTCAAGGTCATCAATCGGCTCTTGACTACCGTCACGAAGCAGCAGCGCGCGCGTCGTCGGGCCTTTCGCAACAGAAGCAGGAACGATCGCGTCGTTGCTGTGCTTGACATCACCCTCAGAGCGCGGGCGCCCCGCCTCGATGCCGGTGTCGACGTAGAGACCCTGGCAAGGCAGACCATGCGCCCTAAGCCAGCCTCCCATAGGCATCGATTCGTCAACGCGAGTTATACGGACGTGTTTAAGATCCTCGGCACTCGTGCCGCCCAAAACAGACGCCTCAAAGCCATCAGAGCCAACCCCCAAACGTGCCGCTGGCGCCGTCGTGGAAAAGAAAAGCTTCTCGGGATCGTCCGGCAAAGCAACGCGACTGCCGCCTTCAAAATCTATGACATAGGAGCCCAGACTGGCGTCATACTCAACAGGGCAAAAATGACAGTTGAGCATATTGCAAATCTCGGACGATACCGCCTGGGTAGCCGCGGCGGAATCGTCTAGAAAGGTAAACAACTCATCACGTAAGACATTGAGCGAGCGGCCGAGCTCGGCCGTGCGACGAGAGCGAAGGCTCGATGCCATGCCGACCAGCTGGATAGACAGGTAATCGCAAATGACCTCGAGTACATTAACGTCATAGGCGAGCGGTGCCTGAGGGCGCTTCCAACCAACTTCCAGCACGCCAAGGATCTGCGTACCGTAAAAAACGGGAAGACAGATCTCGCTGCGGTACGGAGGCATATCCTGCACGCGCAACAGGTGCTTAGAACGATTGTCCAGGTCCATGAACATACCGGAGGCAGCCCTATCACCCTCAAGGTCCTGTTGAATCGACAAACGACAGGCACGCGACTCGCGAAGCACATACGTCGGAATGCCAGCGCCATACGGCAAAAACTCGGGCAGGTAGCTGTCGTGCAGCTCCTTGGAGACACCGCGAAGCTTAAAACCGCCGCTCTCAGAAAAATAGATAGCGGCACCCGAAGCATCGAGCGTTCCTACAAGCTGGTTCAAAACGATATCTAACAAACTGGGCAGCTCATCGGAGCCCACCGTGCTCATAATGACCGACAATGTACCCGAGAGACGCTTATTCGCCACTCTAAGCTCCGAAAGCGCACGCTTGAGCTGGCGGTCGTGCGAGTACTGCTCTTCGATGCTATGAAGCGCCACCAGAACACGCGGCGCGCGGCGGCCAAAGATTCGAGGCGGTGTAACCGAGCCGGCACAAACCAAGACGGGAATAAAGGAGCCGTCACTCAGCTTGAGCATCAACTCGCTCTCGGTTCCATTGGTCTCAAAAGGAAGACGATGCTCTGACGCGCGTTCAAATGCCGATGAGTACAAGAGGTCTTTAACGTCCCCGTTAATCACATCGGAACGCTCCTCGCACATCAAGTCGAGCAAGCGGTTATTCACATGCAGAATGGTTCCGTCGAGCTCACAAATGATGACAGCATCGCTCGTGATCTCGACCAGTTGGGCAACGTCCGCCCACTCGTTGCGCTCAAGCGTTTCCATCGTGAACCTCACCGTCTATCGGTAACAAAAAAGCCTCCGAAGAGGCTTCTCAAATGCGATGGTGTCGGAGGCGGGACTTGAACCCGCATGACCAAAAAGCGGTCACTAGCACCTCAAGCTAGCGCGTCTGCCAATTCCGCCACTCCGACATGCTATGTTGTTGATTCGCGGTTCGTTTTGTTGGACCCGCGCGTTCAACGAGGAATATAATAACCTATGTTTCGAGAACTGCGCAAGCACTTTTTTGAAAAAAGTTTACGAATTTGTAAATGCGCAGGTAGATCCGTATGTCCGGTCCCGTATCGGTGTTGCCTCCCGGCGCGTCCTCGGGCATGAGCGATATTTTGCTACGCACTTCGTGCTGCAAAATATCGCTCCCCCTGCGGAATGCGCCGGGAGGCAACACCGATACGGGACCTACGGCCACACACTCCATGCACCGTTCTCAAACATGTTCTGGGGCTGATGCAAATTTGGCGGCTCGGCTAAGCCGAGCCCTTATATACGGAGGCCGGAGCTAAAGCTCCGGCCTCACTAAATTTCATATTAGATAAAGTGAGCGATCAAGGAATCGAACCCCTCCCTGCAGTGGCAACACAGGGCCCGTGCTGGACTTAGTTTTCAGAACATTCCGCAGACCAGGAAACCCCCTTATCCGCAGCTCCGAAGGAGCAGGATAAGGGGGTTTCCATGGTCGAGGACGTTCTGAAAACTAAGTCCAGCACGGGCCCGGACGAGAACAACCGACTACAGGTCGATGTGCGATTCCTTGATCGGGAACGGCTCCGCGAAGTGGCAGGCGCAGCAGTGACCCGGTGCAACTTCCTTAAACTCGGGCAGCTTCTCGGAGCAGATACCCTGAGCGATCGGGCAGCGCGTGTGGAAACGGCAGCCGGTCGGCGGATCCAGCGGCGACGGCGGATCGCCAGCGAGGATGATGCGCTTACGGGTCTTCTGGATATCCGGATCGGGAACCGGCACGGCAGACAGCAGCGACTGCGTGTACGGATGGTGAGGCTCGCTATAGAGCGTCTTCCAGTCCGAAACCTCGACCATCTTACCCAGATACATAACGGCAACGCGATCGGAGATGTGCTGTACGACGGACAGGTCGTGTGCGATAAACAGATACGCGGTACCGAACTTGTCCTGCAGTTCCTTGAGCAGGTTCAGAACCTGGGCCTGAATGGACACATCCAGAGCGGATACCGGCTCGTCACAGATAATCAGCTTGGGCTTCAGCGCAAAAGCGCGGGCAATACCGACACGCTGACGCTGGCCGCCCGAGAACTCATGCGGATAGCGGTTGATGTGCTCGGGGTTCAGTCCAACGACGTCGAGAAGCTCACGGACGCGCTCAATGCGCTCCTCCTTGGTACCCACACCATGAATGGTCATGGGCTCGGAGACAATCTCGCCGATGGTCATACGAGGGTTGAGCGAAGCATAAGGATCCTGGAAGATAAACTGCATCTCGCGACGCATGTCCTTGATCTCATGCTTGCTCATCTCGGCAACATCTTTGCCCTGGAAAAATACCTTACCGGCAGTCGGCTTGGTCAGACGCATGATAGTGCGGCCCGTGGTGGACTTACCGCAACCAGACTCGCCAACCAGACCAAAGGTCTCGCCAGGATAAATCTCAAAAGAGATGTCGTTTACAGCAGAGACGACGCGCTTGGAAAAACGCTTGGCGAACATGCCGGACTCTGCGGGGAACTCCTTGGAGAGGTGCTCGACCTTCAGCAGCGGAGTGCGCTCGTTATTGTCTGCCATTTACGCCTCGCCTCCCTTCTTGGAATCCTTGCGCGTACGAGACGTCTCGGGAGCGTTCTTAAGGAACTCGGGGTCACCGGAATAATGGCACGCAGAATAGTGGCCGGACTCGGTGACAACACGCTCGGGGCGCTGTTTGCGGCACTTATCGGTTGCATAGGGGCAACGAGGCGAGAACACGCAGCCCTCGGGCAGGTTCATGAGCGAAGGCGGGTTGCCGTGAATCGGCGTAAGCGGCTTCTTCTCATCGATGGCCTGCTCCGGGATGGAGCGGATAAGGCCCCAGGTATAGGGGTGGCGGCTCTCGTAGAAGATTTCCTCAGCAGTACCGAACTCGACGGGACGGCCGGCGTACATAACCATGATCTTATCGGCCATATCGGCGACGACGCCCAGGTCATGGGTAATCATGATGATGGCGTTGCCGTTCTTCTCCTGCATTTCCTGCATAAGCTCAATAATCTGAGCCTGAATGGTAACGTCCAGGGCAGTCGTGGGCTCGTCGGCAATCAGAATATCGGGATCGCAGGCAAGGGCCATGGCAATCATGACACGCTGACGCATACCGCCAGAGAACTGGTGCGGATACTCATTGACGCGCTTCTCGGGCTCGGGAATGCCAACGAGGTCCAAAAGCTCAGTGGCGCGCTTGAGCGCCTCCTGCTTGGAGTAACCACGGTGCAGACGAAGACCCTCGCCCACCTGCTTGCCGATCTTATAGACCGGGTTCAAGGAGGTCATAGGATCCTGGAAGATCATCGCGATGTCGTTACCGCGAATGTGCTGCATCTCTTCCTCGGTCATCTCGAGGATGGAGCGACCGCGATAGCGAACGTCGCCGCCCTCGATCTTTCCCGGAGGCATCGAGATAAGACCCATGATGGTCATGGCGGTCACGGACTTACCGGAGCCGGACTCACCGACGACGCCAAGGGTCTCGCCGCGATCGAGCGTGTAGGACACACCGTCGACAGCGCGAACGACGCCATCCTCGGTATGGAAATACATCTTAAGGTCATCGACCTCGAGCAGATGCTGGCCCTCGGGAACCGGCTGGTCCTTCAGGTCCACATAGTTCTTGTTCTTCTTCATCCTTATGCGTCCTTCATCTTGACGTCGAGGGCGTCGCGCAGACCGTCACCCAGCAGGGTGAAGGCGAGCACCGTCGAGAGAATTGCCAGACCGGGCATGATCATCATCCAGGGAGCGGTCAGAAGATACTGCTGACCGTCCTGAATCATGGAGCCCCACGAAGGCGTAGGCGGAATAACGCCCATGCCGAGGAAGGACAGAGCGGACTCGGTCAGAATGGCGCCACCAATGTTCATGGTTGCGTAGACCACGATAGAGGCGACGGAGTTCGGGAAGATGTGACGCACGACGATACGAGCATCGGATGCACCCATCGCGCGCGCAGCGTCAACATAGTCGTTTTCCTTGACCGTCAAGATTGCAGAGCGGAAGACGCGCGCAATCGAAGGCCAGCCGAGAATACCGATGGCGATAAAGACGTTCTGAAGGCCACGGCCGATAACGGCGATCATGGCAACAACGAACAGCACGTACGGGAACGCCAGGAAGATGTCCGCACAGCGCATGATGATCGTATCCCAGATGCCGCCGTAGAAACCCGCCAGAGCACCCATGACCAGACCGATCATCGTGGAGATCGCGGTGGCCATAATGCCGACGGACAGCGAAACGCGCGCACCGTAGATAACGCGGACGAGAATGTCACGACCAAGGGCGTCGGTGCCAAACGGGTGCTCTGCACACGGAGCCAGCAGCGACGTCTGGGCCATGGTAGTCGAGTCGGAAGCCGTCGGCGAACCGAGCCAGGGCTTAGCCCACAGATCTGCGGTCAGGGCAACCAAAACGACGATGATGATCCAGCAGACACCGATAACGGCGAGCTTGTTCTTACGAAGACGCTTGAAAGCGTCACCCCACAGCGTGCGGGACTTGGCGGGAGCAGATGCGGCCTTGGTGGCGGTAGCCTGCTCCTGAGACTGAGAATCAGTTTCCTGCATGAGACGTACCTCCCTTAGGCCTTATCCGACGGACCGCCAAGGCGGATGCGCGGGTCGAGGAATGCATAGCTAATGTCGACGAGCAGGTTGATCACCATGACGACGACAACGATGAGCGTAACGCCGCCCATAACGATGGGCCAGTCACGCATGCTAATGGCGCGATAGACCTCATAGCCGATACCGGGCCAGTTAAAGACCGTCTCGGTCAGGATGGCGCCCGAAAGCATGCCGCCAAAGTCGACACCAATATAGGTAACGACGGGGATGAGTGCATTCTTAAGCGCATGCTTAATGATGATCGCACGATTGGAGAGACCCTTGGCCTTTGCCGTACGGATGTAATCCTGGTTCATGACGTCAAGCAGCTGCGAGCGCATGATGCGCGCAGCATAAGCGGTCGAAACCGAAGCCAGCGTAATGGTCGGAAGCACATAGTGCATCCAATCCTGATACTGAGAGCTGGAACCGCCGGCACCCGAGATCGGCATGGAGATTGCACCGCCCGTGGCGTCCTTGAGGATGACGCCAAAGAACAGCTGCAGCAACATACCGAGCCAGAAGGCCGGGACCGCAACGAGGATCGACGTGGTGAGCGTTACCAAAATATCCCAGAAGGAATAACGCTTTACCGCCGAAATGATACCCGCACCGATACCCATAATTGCCTCGAGCACGATGGCGCACGCGGCAAGTTTGACCGTATACGGATACTTCTGGGCAAAGATATCCGTAACCGGCAGCTTGCGCTGATACGAATTGCCCAGATCGCCATGAAGCAGGCCGTTCATGTAATACAAGTAACGGTCCACGAGCGACGTTTGAACGGGGTCGCCGTTCTCGTCAAGGATCGCGTCGCCGTCCTCGTCCGTCTGGACCAGGTGATAGCGGACGCGAAGCTGAAGCTCCACCTCGGGGGACAGAGCCTTGTCTCCACCGATCAGCTTGATCGGATCTCCCGGCACGATATTCTGGAGGGCGAACAGAATCAGCGTAACGCCCAAAAACACCGGGATGAACTGAAGCACACGTTTAACGATGTACTTACCCATACCACTCCCCTATCTAGGGATTAACCTAAATGGGATGCCGATCGCCAGACCGGCATCCCAAAATTACCATCAGCCAGTTTACCCCAGGTTAGGGAGAACTGTATGTTTCCCATGAGGTCTACGTAAATACTTGACCCTCACGGAAGCTGCAAACTCTTAGGCGAGCTCAGCGGTACCCAGATCGGCGTGCTTCTGCGGATCGACATAGAGGTGCTTGATGCGATCGGAGGCGGCGATGGTGTGCGTGTAGAACATAATCGGGATGACCGGGCAGTCGGCAGCGACCATTGCGTCGGCTTCCTGCATCTTGGCGACGCGCTCCTCATCGTCAACAATAGTACGAGCCTCGTCGACCTTGGCGTCGAACTCGGGGTTGCTGTAACCAGAGCGGTTGTCGCCACCGAGGGAGTCGGAGTGGAACAGCGGATACAGGAAGTTGTCCATGATCGGGTAGTCGGCAATCCAACCCAGACGACCGAACTGATAGTTAAAGTTCTGATACTGCTCGAGCAGGGCAGACCACTCAGGGGTATCGGAGACAGCGGTAACGCCAACCTTGGCGAGGTCGCCGATGATGGACTCCATGATCTCCTTGTGACCGCCGTCCTGGTTGTAGGAAAGGGTCACGCTAATGCCACGATCCCCGTTAGCGCCAGCGGGAGCAACCTTGTCGAGGTACTCGTTAGCCTTGTCGACATCGTAGGCGCAGAACTCCCATGCGCCCTCCTTGTAGCCATCGATGCCCGGAGGAACAATGCCGTCGGCAGGGGTACGGGTACCCTTGAAGATGGTCTTGCAGATGGCCTCACGGTTGATGGCCAGGGAGATGCCCCTACGCAGGTCGGCGTTGTTGAACGGCTCGGCCGTGGTGTTGCAGGTCAGATAGTACGTGGAAGGCTCGGCGCCGAGCAGCATGCGCTCGCCGTCACCCATGGTGTAGCCGTCCTTAGACACGCCGCGATCCTTCTTGGCGGCATCGATCTGAGCAACGGGAACGTCGCAGACATCGAGGTTACCGGCCTGGAACTCCTTGTAAGCAGTCTCCATGTCCTTGATGACCTGGAAGTGGATGCCATCGATCTTGGCCTTGTCGCCATAGTAATCGTCGAACTTCTTGAGGTTGATCTCCTGACCATCCTCCCACTTGCCGTCCATCATGAACGGGCCGTTACCGACCGGTGCAAGATAGAAGCTCTTGACATCGGACTCGGCGCACTCGGGAACCGGGGCCAGAGCCGGGTGAGAGGCGACGAAGGGGAAGTCGGCGTAAGCGGAAGACAGCTTGACGACGAGAGTCTCATCGTCGGGGCAAGTAACACCGCTGAGCTCGGTAGCGTTACCGGCAAGCAGGTCGTCATAGCCCTCGACCATGGAAAGGTGATAAGAGACCTCGGAGGGGCCGTACTCGGTAGCGATAGCCGACTTGGTGTTGACCAGACGCTCCCAACCGAGCTTGAAGGACTTGGAGGTAACGTCGTCACCGTTGTGGAACTTGGCCTTCTTGATCTTGAAGGTGAACTCGGTGGCGTCGTCGTTGGCCTCAAAGGACTCGCAAGCCAGCGGAACGATCTCGCCCTTCTCGGCGTCATAAGAGGTCAGGGCGTCAAAGAGCTGGTACTCGACCTGAGTGCCCTGGTCCTCCTGGACATTGTAGGGGTCGATGCAGACCGGGTTGTTGATGTAGAAGTTCAGCGTCGAACCGGACTCAGAACCGGAAGCGTCGCCGCCCTTCTTGCCGCATGCGGCAAGAAAAGCCATGGAGCTCGCAGCGAGGGTGCCGCCAACAAAGGCGCGACGACCCATAACGGGCTGGTGGAACATAGAATCAGCCATGCCATCCTCCTTATGAGATAGGACAAAGAAATGTTCAGTCGGACACATGTCGAGACAATCCGATCCGAACCATCAAAACGCCGCCCGCCGCTATGGCTGGGTATGCACAACGGACCAACGTTTCGCAATACAGTAGCGCATTTTATGCACGATTTGGGGCTAATTCCGGTCAACGGTCGAGAATTTCTTTAGTTGGGCGAAGTATGTGGGGATATTTTGACTCTGTTACAAATGTGTAAACAAAAAGGGTCCCGCACTTACGGAACCCTTTTCAAATATTTATGCGGCTCGTGCTTAGTAGCCGACGATGCCCTGCGGGAAGAAGAACATGCACAGGACGACGCACACGGCAAAAACGACGGCCATAATTACCGTCAGGCGATCGAGGTTCTGCTCCATGACGCCCGTGGCAGAGCTGGAGTTATACAGCGAGCTAGCGATCATATCCGAAACGCCGGTGCCCTTACCGGAATGCATCAGGACGAGAATCGTCAGCGCCACGGCAGAGACAGCCCAAACGACAAACAGAAGAATCTGGAACGGACCCATAGATAAGCTCCTTAATAGAACAATTCAAACTCCAGTACTGTACCACAACCCCCGCTCTGCCCTACCTGCCGCTCGGGGACGAGATAGAAATGGCAGAAATACCAAAAGGGGGTTGTCCGATTGTGGACAACCCCCTTACTAGAAAACGGTATTTGTTTTCTATTAGGCCTCGGTGGCGAGCACGCGACCCGTCATCTCGGCGGAAGGCTCAATACCAGCCATGGTGAGCATGGTCGGAGCGATATCGGAAAGACGGCCGTCCTCGATACCGGTGAGCTTGGCCTTCTCATCAACGATGATGAACGGCACGCGGTTGGTGGTGTGAGCCGTAAACGGATGCTTGGAACCGTCGGAAGCAACGTCAAACATGTGATCGGCGTTGCCGTGATCGGCGGTAATCAGCGCAAAGCCGCCCTTAGCGAGAATCGCCGGGACAACCTTGGACAGGGCATCGTCAACAGCCTCGACGGCCTTAACGGCGGCGTCGAAGACACCGGTGTGACCAACCATGTCGCAGTTCGCGAAGTTCACGATGTAGAAATCAGCGCGATCCTCGTTGATGGCGGCGACAAGCTTCTCGGTAACCTCGGGAGCGCTCATCTCGGGCTGCAGATCGTAGGTAGCGACCTTGGGGGAAGCGACGAGCACGCGCTCCTCGCCCTCCTTGGGCTCCTCGATGCCGCCGTTGAGGAAGAACGTCACATGGGCGTACTTCTCGGTCTCGGCGGTATGCAGCTGCTTCAGGCCATTGGCGGCGATAACGTCGGCCAGGACGTTCTCGGGGAACGTCTTGGGGAAGGCGACCTCGACGTCAAACGTCGGATCGTACTCGGTCATCGTCACAAAGTGCGAAAGCTTGATCTGCTCGCGCTCAAAGCCGTCGAACTCCTTGTCCGTGAACACGCGGGTCATCTGACGAGCGCGGTCGGGACGGAAGTTGAAGAAGATGGCCGCGTCGCCCTCGTGGATGCCCTCGTTGTGGGCAGCGAAGGGCTCGACGAACTCGTCGCCGCGCGGATCCTTCTCGTAGTAGGCCTTGATACCGGCAACGGGGTCGGTATCAGCATCGGATGCGTTGACCATGACGTCGTAGGCGCGCTGGATGCGCTCCCAACGGTTGTCGCGGTCCATGGCCCAATAACGGCCCGAGACGGTGGCAACGCGAGCGTCGCAACCGGTCTCCTCGGAGATCTTAGCCAGGAAGGCGCAGAACTCACTCATGTAACCGGCACCGGACTGCGGGTCAACGTCGCGACCATCCATGAAGGCGTGGACGCGAACGGTCTTGACACCGTGCTCGGCAGCCATCTTGACCAGAGCCTCGACGTGGCTCATATGAGAATGAACACCGCCAGGGCTCATAAGGCCCATGAGGTGGAGAGTCTTGCCGTCAGCCTTGACATCGTCCATAGCCTTGACGAAGACCTCGTTCTTGGCGATGGAGCCGTCCTTGATGGCATTGTTGATGCGCGAAAGCTCCTGGAACACGATGCGGCCGGCACCGATGTTGAGGTGACCCACCTCGGAGTTGCCCATCTGGCCATCGGGAAGACCCACGTCCTCGCCCGAAGCGCCGAGCGTGGTGTGGGGGTACTTCTCGTACAGGCTATCAAGGAAGGGCGTCTTGGCAGCGGCGACGGCGTTCTCGCCATCGGCCGGAGCCAGGCCGCAACCATCCATGATGATCAGGAGTGCAGGAAGATGACGCTGTGCCATATGTCCTACTCGCCTGCCTTGACGACCATAGAGGCGAAGTCGGCAGCCTTGAGCGAAGCGCCGCCCACGAGGGCGCCGTCAACGTCGGGCTTGGCGACGAGCTCGGCAATGTTGCCAGGCTTAGCGGAACCACCGTACAGGACACGGATGCCGTCGGCGAGCTCCTCACCGAACATCTCCTTGAGGGTCTCACGGATAGCGCCGCAGACCTCCTGAGCGTCCTCGGCGGTAGCGGTCTTGCCGGTGCCGATGGCCCAGATGGGCTCGTAGGCAACGACGACCTGCTTGGGGCAAGTGATCTCGAGACCCTCGAGACCAGCCTTGACCTGGTTCACGACGTGCTCGACATAGGTGCCGGCCTCGCGGACCTCAAGGGACTCGCCGCAGCAGAAGACGGGAACAAGACCGGCGGCAACGAGAGCCTTGGCCTTCTTGTTCTGGTCCTCGTCGGTCTCGTGGAAGTAGTCACGACGCTCGGAGTGACCGATGATGCAGTAGGTGCAGCCAGCGGACTTGAGCATGTCGCAAGAAGACTCACCGGTGAAGGCACCCTTGGCCTCCCAGTACACGTTCTGTGCGCCGAGGGCGATGGGGGCAGCCTGAATGCGGTCATGAACCGTGGTGATGTCGATGGTCGGAGGGCAGACGAGCACCTCGACGCCAGCCGGAACCTCGGGCAGAGCCTGAGCCAGCTCGTCGGCGAGCTTGGCGGCCTCGGCGACGTCGTTGTTCATCTTCCAGTTACCAGCGATAAGAAGGGTGCGATTAGGCATCGAGAAGCGCCTCCACTCCGGGCAGGGCCTTACCCTCGACGAGCTCCATGGAAGCGCCACCGCCGGTGGAGATCCAGCTCATCTTGTCGGCCAGGTTGAACTTGTTGACAGCTGCGACAGAGTCGCCACCGCCGATGATCGAGGTGCAGTCGGCCTCGGCGACAGCCTCGGCGATAGCCTGGGTGCCGTGAGCGAAGTTATCGAACTCGAAGACGCCCATGGGGCCGTTCCAGAACACGGTCTTGGCGCCCTTGACGGCCTCGGCGTAGAGCTCCTCGGTCTTGGGGCCGATGTCCATACCCTCACGGTCGTCGGGGATAGCGTCGGAAGCGACAACCTCGGGGACAGCGTCCTCGCCAAAGTGATCGGCAACGCGGTTGTCGATGGGGAGCAGGATCTTGACGCCCTTCTCCTCGGCCTTCTTGAGCATCTCGCCAGCGCGCTCGACCCAGTCCTCTTCCTTGAGGGACTGACCAACGGACAGGCCCTGAGCCAGGAAGAAGGTGTAGGCCATGCCGCCACCGATGATCAGGGTGTCAGCGGAGTCGATGAGGTGATCGAGAACGCCGATCTTGGAGGAAACCTTGGAACCGCCGACGATAGCGACGAAGGGGCGCTCGGGCTCGGCGAAGATGCCGGTCAGCGTGTCGACCTCCTTCTCAAGCAGGAAGCCGGCGACGGCAGGCAGGTAAGCGGCGGGACCCACGACGGAACCCTGGGCGCGGTGAGCGGTGCCGAAGGCATCGAGAACGAAGACGTCACCATAGGAAGCGAGCTTCTTGGCGATCTCGGGATCGTTCTTCTTCTCACGCTTGTCGAAACGAACGTTCTCGAGAACGAGGACCTTGCCCGGCTCGACGGCGGCGACAGCCTCAGCAGCCTTCTCGCCGTAGGTGTCGGCGACAAAGGCAACGTCGAGACCAGAGAGCTCGGCGAGCTTCTTGGCGACGGGCTCAAGGGAGAGCTCAGGCTGGAAGCCGGTACCCTCGGGGCGGCCGAGGTGGCTCATGAGGATGACGCGAGCGTTGTGCTCAACGAGGTAGTTGATGGTGGGCAGGGCAGCCTTGATACGGGTGGTGTCGCCAACGACGCCATCCTTGATAGGCACGTTGAAGTCAACGCGGACGAGAACGCGCTTGCCGTCGACATCGATGTCGCGGACGGTCTTCTTGGTAAAGGCCATGTTTGCTTCTACCTTTCATACGTGTCTGCCTCCCATTACGGCAGACGATTTCCTATAAAAAGGGCGCGACCCTAGGGTGTAAGCCCTATAAGGCCGCGCCCTTCTTTAGACGCTCAACGAGCTATTCGCTAAAAGCTAAATTAAGCAACGAACTTCTCGAAGTACTTGATGGTGCGGACCATCTGAGAGGTGTAGGAGTTCTCGTTGTCGTACCAAGAGGTGACCTGAACGAGGGTCTGGCCGTTGCCGAGGTCAGAGCACATGGTCTGAGTGGCGTCGAAGATGGAGCCGTGGGTCTCGCCGACGATGTCGCGGGAGACGATCTGGTCCTCGTTGTAGGCGAAGGTATCGGGGATGGTCTCGGCGTAGGCCTTCATGGCAGCGTTGACCTCGTCGACGGTGACCTTCTTGTCAACGACGGCGTAGAGGTTGGTCAGCGAGCCGGTCGGCGTCGGGACGCGCTGGGCGGCACCGATGAGCTTGCCGTTGAGCTCGGGGAGAACCAGGCCGATGGCCTTGGCAGCGCCCGTGGTGTTCGGGACGATGTTCTCGGAGCAGGCGCGGGAGCGACGGAAGTTGCCCTTGCGCTGCGGGCCGTCGAGCGGCATCTGGTCGCCGGTGAAGGCGTGGATGGTGGTCATGATGCCGGACACGATGGGAGCGAAGTCGTTCAGACCCTTGGCCATCGGGGCGAGGCAGTTGGTGGTGCAGGAAGCAGCGGAGATGATGTTGTCCTCAGCGGTCAGCGTCTCATGGTTGACGTTGTACACGATGGTGGGCAGATCGCTGCCGGCCGGAGCGGAGATGACGACCTTCTTGGCGCCAGCGTTGATGTGGGCCTGAGCCTTAGCCTTGCTGGTGTAGAAGCCGGTGCACTCGAGAACGACGTCGACGTCGAGGTCGCCCCAAGGCAGGTTGTTGGCGTCGGCCTCCTTGTAGATCTTGATCTCCTTGCCGTCAACGGTGATGGAATCCTCACCAGCGACGACCTCGTGATCGCGAGCATAGTTGCCCTGCGTGGAGTCGTACTTCAGCAGGTAAGCGAGCATATCGGGAGAGGTGAGGTCGTTGATAGCGACGATCTCGGAGCCCTCATGACCGAACATCTGACGGAAGGCCAGACGACCGATGCGACCGAAGCCGTTAATAGCAACCTTTACTGCCATTGTGTCTCCTTTCGTAAGGCCCCCGCAAGCTACAGCGCCCGCCGTTGAGGCCCACAAACTAACCACTCGCCTAATATACCTTTTTTTTGACTTGAATTTCACGAGAATGCTCGAAATTGAAAATCAAATTTGCGTTAAAACGCTTTAACGTATAAAACAGCAGTTCAACCACCATAAAAGCTATTGCGTTAAACTACCTGCTTGCTTCAATGAGCTTTTCAAGGCGCAAAACGCGGTGATACAAGGCCGACTTCGACAAAGGAGGATCGGCCATTTCCCCCAAATCTCGCAGCGAGAGATCGGGGTAACGCTCGCGTAAGTCACAAAAGACTGCCAGAGCGTCCGGCAGCGTTTCACGCAAACCGCGCCGATCAAGCTCGTCGATGAGCGCAAGTTGATGTTGGGCGGCACCGGCACTTCTGGTCTGGTTGGCAAGCTCTGCGTTCACGCGACGATTCACGTCGTTCTTCACCAGCTTAACCGCGCGGGCCTCTTCAATCTCGGCAACGCTGCGCTTGGCGCCAATCAGCTGTAACAGACGTTTAATCTCCTCGGCACTCTTGATGTACACGGCATACGAGCCGCGGCGCGCATTGACGCGGGCGTGAACTCCAATCTGCTCCAGAAGGTCGCAAAGTCCCTTTGCATACTCCTCGCCCTGAACCGCGATCTCCAAATGAAAATCGCCACGCGGGTCGGCAACAAAGCCTCCGGCAATCAGCGCACCGCGAATATAGGCGAGCCTGCAGCAAGGACGGGCGACGATGTGGCGCGGCACGCCCGCGACGAGCCCTCCCCTACGGTCGAGAATGCCCAGCAGCACCAGAGCCTTATCCAAATCGGGCTGATCGGGCAAGGTGATGAGATAGTTTCGCACCTTGTGCAGGACCGACTTACGAACCGTGAATTCGGTCTTGAGCTTAAGGATACGATGCGTCAGCGCAATCATCGTGCGCGCCACAGCACCCGTCTCGGTCGCGACCGTCAAGCGGTACCGTCCCGAGCCCGCCAGCGAAAGCGTGCCGCTCACACGCGTTAGCGCAGCAAGCGTCGACAAATCGCAGTATTCGCATTCTGGTTCGCAGCGCGCAAGCTCGTCACGCACCTCAGCGGTAAACGACATGTAAACCTATGCCTTCGTGTTGGCACGCGACAGGTCACGATGGGAGATGCTCACATGATACTGAGCACCCTCCAGGTAGCGGGCCGTGGCCTCGGCAATGGCGACGCTACGGTGCTGTCCGCCTGTGCAGCCGATGGCAATGGAAAGCTGCGGCTTGCCCTCTGCGATATAACCCGGCATGACCGTATCGAGCAGCTGGGTCCAGGCCTTCCAGAACTCCTGGGTCTTGGGGTGGTCCAAGACAAAATCGGAGACCTTCTTATCGAGACCGGTCATGGTGCGCATCTCGGGATCGTAGAAAGGATTGGGCAAGAAGCGAACATCGATCATGATATCCGCCTCGACGGGCATGCCATGCTTAAAGCCAAACGAGAACACGTGGACATCCATAAGCTGCTGGTCGGACAGCTCGGAAAAAGCCATGCGCAGCTTGTTGCGCAAGGCAGAAGTGCGCAAGCGGCTCGTGTCGATAATCATATCGGCTCGATCGCGAACGCCCTGCAGCTGCAGACGTTCACGCTGAATAGCGTCGGCCGTGGTCTCCCCCGGCTTTGCAATGGGATGGCGGCGACGGTTTTCGCTATACCGGCGAATCAGCACCTCGTCAGACGCCTCGAGAAACACGATGTCGCAGCTCATCTCGCGCTCTTCCAGTGCGGCAACAGCATCGAGCAGTTCATCGAATAAGCCCTGGCTACGAAGGTCACAGGTGACGGCAAGGTGCCTGCCCACGCCCGTATTGATGCCAACGAGCTCTGCAAGCTGGGCAATCAGGCGCGGGGGCAGGTTGTCGATACAAAAATAGCCCATGTCCTCAAACACATGCATGGCTTGCGTTCGGCCCGAGCCGGACATTCCGGTGATGATGACGATATCGGGGATACGCTCCGAGCGCTCCGCCGCATCCATGGCATCTCCCTTTTGCATGTGTGCCTCCTAAAATAAGCGCGGAACCCGGCCAGCGGATCCCGCGCGATCAATTGCCTTTATTGAGTATACCGCCCCAAGCGGATACAAGGCCCGTCTTACGCCTCAAGCGCAGCCTTGAACCAACTTGTAATACTCGTAGGGTGCGTAATGGCGGTGCCGACGACAACGGCCCACGCGCCGGCGTCGATTGCAGCGCGAGCCTCTTCGGGCGTATGTACGCGACCCTCGCAAATGATGGGAAGGCAGGGGAATTCCTCGGTCGCCTGACGCAGGAGCGGCAGGTCGGGGCCATCGGCCATGGTGCAGTCGATGGCGGCGACACCGTGAGAAAGCGTGGTGGATACCAGGTCGAAGCCCATGTCGACCGCACGACGAATGTCCTCGATGGTGGCACAGTCGGCCATCAGGAGCACGCCCTCCTCGTGCAGCGGACGGAAGGTGTCCTCGACGGTCTTGCCATCGGGACGCGGGCGATCAGTGGCATCAATTGCCACGATGTCGGAACCGGCGGCAACGCAGGCGCGAGCGTGACGCAGCGTCGGCGTGATGTAAACGCCCTCGTGCCCGTCCTTCCACAGGCCGATGACGGGAACCTCACAGCGACCCTTAATGGCGGCAATGTCGGCTAGGCCCTGGCAGCGAATGGCGGCGGCGCCGCCAAGCTCGCAAGCGCGAGACATTTGAGCCATGGTCTCGGGCGTACGAAGCGGCTCGCCCATATACGCCTGAACGCTCACGACGAGCTTGCCCTTCAGGGATTGAATCAAAGGATCGACGGTCATGTTCGACTCAACCTTTCTCAAAACAGCCTTCTGAGACACCGCACCTTGACGTTCAAACCGTCGCTCGCGTACCGAAGTACGCTTCGCTCCTCTTTCACGTCAATCTGCGGCACCTCAGAAGGCGCACTTGGTAGTTATGTTTACTTCAACGATGCAAGAAGGTGTTCGGCGGCACCGATGAGCGGCGCGTCGCCCTCCAGAGAGCCGATGAGAATCGGCGTGTCCTGAAGCGGGTCGAGCGCCTGGCTGGCATAGCCCTCGTGCACCGAGTCCTTCCACGTCTGTGAACGCCAATCGGGACCTTGGTGAATCACGCCGCCCGAAAGCACGATGACCTCAGGGTCCAGGATGTTAGCAAGCGAGCCCAGGCTGGCGCCCAGCGCAAAGCCGGCGTCATGAATGACCTCGGTCGCCTTTGCGTCGCCTGCGCGGCACAGGTCGTTCACGTCACGGCCAACCGAAGGACGGCTGGGGTCGACGCGGCCAAAACGCTCATCGTACATGCGCCCGATTGATGTTCCGGAAGCAACCGACTCCAGATGGCCGGAACGCCCGCAGGCGCAGGGAATGCCGGCGGCAGCCGAGCACTCGATGTGGCCCATATGGCCGGCAGCACCATGGAAGCCCTGCATCACGCGGCCGTTCTCGACATATGCGCCGCCGATGCCCGTACCGATGCCCAAACACAAGACGGAGAACTTGCCCTTGCCGACGCCCCAGTGGGCCTCGCCCAGAGCATGAGCCTGCACGTCGCCTACAACGGCAACGGGAAGGCCGAGGTCCTCGCGCAGACGCGGCCCCAACTGAACGCCAGACCAGCCGGGCATAATCTCATTGGCATACGCGATGGCGCCCGTCTTGGGGTCGACGACACCGGCAGCGCCGATGCCAACTCCGAGGACCTCGACATCGGGATTTGCCTCAAGAGCTGCCTTGATAGACGCCTCGATGCGCTGGAAGACCGCTTCGCCACCCTCCTGGGCCTCGGTGGGAACCTCAGCCTCAAAAACGGGATGGGGCACACCGCCGTCAGCCGGGTACTCCATAATGGCGGTCGCGATCTTAGTTCCGCCGATATCGACAGAGCAGACGTACTTGTTCTCCATGTCGTTCTCCTTCGGAGACAAAAACAACTACAGGAAATGCGCCGTCAGGCTAGCCGTCACAGCGCGGTAAAGGTTTTCCAGGTGTCCGAGATCGCCGAGAAACCGTGCGGCCATTGACCTAATGGGTCATGGCCGCACGGTTGAACGGCGAGGTCGGGTGCCTGGGAAAGCTTTAAAGGAGACCGTTGTCCTGGAGGACCTTGCGAATCGCCTCGACGTTTTCACCGGTCATGGCCTTCACCGGGCGCGGCATGGTCGGGCTGTCGAAGATGCCCATGAGGTTCATAGCGGTCTTGAAGGCGCCGACGCCACCGGCATAGCCCTGGACGCCCGAGGTGACATCCCAGATGTGCGAAATCTCATTGAGGCGATCCTGCTCGGCCTTGACGGTAGCCCAGTCACCAGCCTGAGCGGCCTTCCACTGACGAACATAGCCCTCGGGCTCAACGTTGGCGAGACCCGGGACAGAGCCGTCGGCGCCACCGAGGTAAGCGCCGTCGACAACAACCTCGTGACCGGTGAGGATGCTCATCGGATGGCCGTTCTTCTCGTTCTCCTGAATGAGGTAGCGGAACGAGATGTCATCGCCCGAGGAATCCTTGACGCCAGCCAGGACGCCCTCGGCGCCGAGCTTAGCAAGGAGCTTCCAGGGGAGCTTGGTGTGAACGCACACGGGAATGTCATAGGCAAAGATGGGCAGGTCGAGCTCCTCGTGCAGGATGCGGAAGTGCTCCTCGACCTCGGTCATGCCCTGCAGGGCATAGAACGGGCAGGTGGCGACAAGCGCATCGGCACCCAGCTCCTGAGCGACCTTGCCGTGCTCGATCATGCGCTCGGTCTCGGTGTCGATGATGCCGACCAGAACAGGCACGCGGTGGTCGACGATGCGCACGGCCTCGGCGACAATCTGGCGACGGCGCTCGTCGGTGGAGAAGACGACCTCGCCCGAGGATCCCAGGAAGAACAGGCCATCGACGCCGGCATCGATCATGCGGTTGATGCTGCGCTCAAAGGAGGCAACATCGAGCTGGTGGTCTTCGGTATCGGGAACAACGACGGGAGGGATAACGCCGGTGAATTTCTGAGTTGCCACAAGAATCTCCTTAGTTGTCTGGCGAGCGGCCCTATGCCGCCCACTCTTGTTGGCAGTGTCCAGGCCGTCTAGGCCAAAGAACACGGGTAGAACGTCTGGTTAAAGAAGTCGACGACTTCGTTTTCGAACGCATTGATGCGCTCGTGAGCGTATTTGGCATAGATGATATGCCTTCGGTCACACTCAAGACCGTTGAATACGGCAAACTGACCCTTGGGATCGCTCACGGCGTCCATAAGCGATGTGCCCATGAGCACCGATCCGCGCACCCGAGACGACAGCGCCTCGAGACCGCCGGGAAGCGGATTGGCAACCGCCGTGCAAGCGAGGCCCCGCTCGTCCAGAGCAGAAACCGCCAGCGCGACACCGCCGCCAAGGCCCTCGCCCCACGCAAAAATGCGATCGGAGTCCACGCCATCAAGATTGCGCGCAACCTTCGCCATCGCGCAACCCCAACGGACGCGCTCGACAAAAGCGGGCGAAGCAATCCCCCGCTGCAGGTCGTCCGCACCAGCAACATCGTCATCCAGCGCGAGGACGGCATACCCCATGGCGGCAAATCTCGTCATGTGATGCCAGCCGCGCACAGGCCGATCGATGTCATGGAACATCAGGCACAGCGGCACGCGCTCAGATACTCGGGCACGACCGACAGGCTCAATCAAACGAGCGTGGACCGCATCGTCACCGAGCTTAAAGGAAACCTCCGAGTAACGGGCGCAGGGGTTAACAAAGTCAATTGCCGTAATGGCCAGGCCTTGAATCTCAAGATTCGAAGCGCATGTCTCTAAATCAGAAACATCTGCTTGGACATCACCGTGCCAGTCCTGATATTCTGCGAGCCTTGACGAAACCGTCCCAGGAATCCCCGCAAGCTCGGGGACAATCAGCTCATCGATATTGCTCTCGCACTTAGACATGAGCCTCCCCTCCCTTGCAGAAAAACGGAATGATCAGATCGTCAAAATCCTGAATCTCCTCGTGGCCAAAGCCTTCAAAGAACTCATGGTGCTTTTCACAGGTCAGGTTGTTGTAGACTGCAAACTGCGTCGCCGGAGGACAGACGATATCGGCTGTGCCCGTGCCAAACAGCACGGGGCATTTGACTATGGGGGCAAAGTTCTTGGAATCGAAGTACGCCAGCTTGGCATAGGCCTCGTCAATACGAGTCGAGTCCTCGTCAAACCAGCGAGACCAATAGCGCAGACCCTCGTAGGCAATGTCGTCGGCATCCAAATCCCAGACCAGGCGGAAATCCGACAGGAAGGGATAGAGGATGGCGGCGCGATTGATAAGCTCGCTGTTAAGCGCGCAGGCTGCAATACCCAAACCGCCGCCCTGCGATGCGCCGTTCACATACACGCGGGTAAGATCGATGCCCTCGAGCTCGCGAACGATACGGCACAGGATGCGAATATCTTGGTGCAAGCGGACATAGTAGAGGTTGACCGGGTCGCCGTCGATACCAGCAACGATATGGCCCGCGACCGTTGTGCCCTCAAATCCACCAATATCCTCGGAGGGACCTCCTTGGCCGGGGCAGTCGAGGGCGATGAGTGCCATGCCCATGCCCGCAAACGACGCCTGCTCAAACCAGCTGCGGCTCGCACCCGGATACCCATGGAACTGAAGTACCAATGGCACAAGCTCGTCCGAGACGGGTTTAAGGTACTTGGCATGCAGGCGTGCACCACACATGCCGGTATACCAGAGGTCGAAAAACCGACAGGTCGCGGAATCCGCAACCGAAGCCGCCTCAATCGCGTAGTCGAGCTCGACGGCGTCGGCCTCGGCTATGCGATCCTTCCAAAAGAGATCGAAATCTGATGGACGGGGCATGGCGCCTCGATATTCACCAAATTGATGTTGTAGCTCCTGAGCACTTGGCATGGCTCGTGAACCCAACCTTTCGAAATCGCAACGGAGGTGCGCCCGGCAAGGGAACCGGGCGCACGGGAGGGAAAGCGAAGTTACTCGCCGAGCTTGGGATGCAGCAGCGACGGCGCAGCGCCGAGCAGCATCTTGGTGTAGGGGTCTTGGGGGTGCTGGAAGACCTGCTTGGCCTCGCCCTGCTCGACGATCTTGCCGCCATTCATAACGATGATGTCGTCAGAGATATAGCGGACCGTCTGGATGTCATGGCTAATGAACACCATGGCCAGGCCGAGCTCCTTCTTAAGGTCGGTCAGCAGGTTCAGAATCTGCGCGCGGACCGAAACGTCCAGAGCCGAGGTGGGCTCGTCGGCGATGATGGCATCGGGGTTCAGCGAAAGGGCACGGGCAATTGCGACGCGCTGGCGCTGGCCGCCCGAAAGCTGGCCGGGAAGAACCTCGGCGGCGGAGCTGGGCAGACCGGTGAGCTCCAAGAGCTCCTTGACGCGCTTCTCCTGCTCGGCCTCGGTACCCAAGTTGTGGACGCGCATGGGGTCGAGCAGTTGCTCACGAGAGACCATGCGGGGGTTGAGCGCCGTGGCCGGGTTCTGGAACACGACCGAGATGACGCGACCCATGTGGCGACGGTCCTCGGCGGTACGTTTGGTAACGTCCTTGCCCTTAAAGTAGACCTTGCCGCTCGTGGGGGCCTGCAGGCCGCACATGACGTTGGCGGTGGTGGACTTTCCGCAACCGGACTCACCGACGATGCCGATGGTCTGTCCGGGCATGAGCTTAATCGTTACACCCTGGACGGCGTGAACCAGGTTGGGGTGCAGAATCGAGCCGGTACGGGTCCTAAAGGTGACGTGGACGTCATCAAGGAAGATGATCGGCTCGACGCCGTTGACTGCGGTCTCGCTCATCTACATCACCTCCGCGTGAGGGGTCAAACCATTTGCCTTGAGCACCTCATCGGGGAGCTCGGAATAGAAGTGCTCGGTGCCGGGCACGCGCTTGAAGACCGGACGGGTGTCCAGGCCAATGCGCGGATGACTCGAGCGGGGTGCGAAGCGATCGCCCTTGGGGAAATCGCGCGGGCTCGGAACGGCGCCGGGCACCTGGTGCAGGCGGCCCGAACCGCTCTCGATGGACAGGACGGAACCCAGAAGACCGCGAGTGTACTCGTGGATCGGGTTGGTGAGCAGCTCCTTGGTGGGCGCCTGCTCGATAACCTGGCCGGCGTACATAACCGTGATGTTATGGGCGACCTCGGCGACCAGTGCCAGGTCGTGCGAAACGAAGATCATGGCAAAGCCGAGCTTGGCCTGAAGGTCGTTAAGCAGCTTGATGACCTGCTTCTGGACGGTAACGTCCAGAGCGGTCGTGGGCTCGTCGCAGATGACCAGCTTGGGGTCGCGGGTAAGGGCCATAGCAATCAGAACGCGCTGACGCTGACCACCGGAAAGCTCATGCGGATAGCTCTCGAGCGTACGCTTGGGGTCGAGGCCCACGAGCTCCAGGAGCTCCTCGGCGCTACGGGTGCCGCCGCGCTTGGTGAGCTGCTTCATCTGGGCGGAAATGAGCATGGAGGGGTTGAGCGAGGACAGGGCGTCCTGATAGACCATGGCGATATCGGTACCGCGCAGGCCGAACCACTCCTTCTTGCTCATCTTGAGCAGATCGCGGCCCTCCCAGAGAACCTCACCAGAAAGGTGCTCGTCATCGTCGGTCAGGCCCATGATGGCCAGCGTGGTGATGGACTTACCGCAGCCGGACTCGCCTACCAGGCCCATGGTCTGGCCGGGACGGACGTCAAAGTTGACGTGGTCGACGACGTTGATGTCACCGTGGTGCTCAAACTGAATGCAGAAGTCACGGACCGAGAGAATCGGCTCGACAGACTCGTCGGGCACATGGCGGTCGTTACGCTTGAGCTCGACATCGCGCAGGGCGCCAAGGCGAGCGGAGAGGGACTGAGCCTGCTCCTTGTAGGCACGAACGGGGTCGGAGACCAGCAGATCGGCCTCGCGACGCTTGGAGGAATCGGTCGGATCCAGGGCGGCGGAGGGAGCAGCGGCCATGGCGTCGGTAATACCCTCGGAGAGGATGTTGAGCGCCAAGCAGGTGATCATAATGGCCAAGCCCGGGAACAGCGCCTGCCACCAACGGCCAGCGAGCACGCCGCCGCGGGCGTCGGCGAGGATGTTGCCCCAGGTAGCGGTGGGCTCCTGGATGCCGGCGCCGATGAAGGTCAGCGAGGCCTCGAAGATGATGGCGTCGGCGACCAGGGTAACGGTGAAGACCATAATCGGAGCGATGCAGTTGCGCAGAACATGCTTGATTAGAATCCACGGAGCCTTGGCGCCGGACACGATGACCGCGCGGACATAGTCCTCGCCGTACTCGGACACGATGTTGGCGCGCACGATACGGGCGATCTGCGGAGTGTACATAAAGCCGATCGCAAAGATGATCGACGGCACGGAATTGCCCAGGATGGAAACGAAGACGGCAGCGAGGGCGATACCCGGGATGGACATGATGATGTCCAGGATACGCATGATCGCCTCAGAGATAGACTTGCGCGAAACCGCTGCAAGAGCGCCGACAACGGAACCACAGACCAAAGCCATGGCGGTAGCACCAAAGCCGATGATCAGCGAGTAACGTCCGCCGTAGAGCATGCGCGAAAGGATGTCGCGGCCCTTGTCGTCGGTACCGAAGATAAACCCGTTGCCGGGAGCCTGGCGAGCCGTAAAGATCTCAACCGGGCTATAGGGGGCAAGCAGGGGAGCAAGAATCGCAGTCAGGGCGACCAGCGCCAGAACGACGGCGGCAATCTTAGAAGACAGCGTCATCTTCTTCCAGCCACCGAGCTTGAGCCCCTTGGAGGCAGCCTTCTCGAGCTGCTCGGTTTGCTTCTCTCGAATCTTTACCATAATCTACACCGTCCTGATGCGCGGGTTGATGAGCAGGTAGAGCATGTCAACCACGATGTTGATGATGATGAAGGCAAGAGCAACGACGATAACGACGCCCTGAACCAGGTTCGCCTCGTTGCCCTGAACGCCCTGCAGAATCGCAGTGCCCATGCCGGGGAGGTTGAAGATAACCTCGATGACGACGGCGCCGCCCATGAGGTAACCGATCTTAAGACCGAGGGTGGTGACCGGGGTGATCAGCGCATTGCGAAGAACGTTGATGCCGACGACGACCTTCTCGGGAACGCCGGCGCCACGAGCCATACGGACATAGTCCTTGTCGAGCTCCTCGACCATGGCGGTACGCACGATACGAGTCATCTGGCCCGTCAGCGGAAATGCCAAGGCGATAGCGGGCATGATCATACGTCCCAGATAGCCAACCGGATTCGTGGTGAAGTGAGGCAGAGCACCCGATGCCGGGAGCACCTTAAGGTAGGAAGAGAACAGCAGAATCAACAGAACGGCAAGCCAGAACGACGGGGTTGCCAAGCCGGCGATGGAAAAGACGCGGATCACTTGGTCCGGCCATTTGTCGCGATACAGTGCCGCGATGACGCCGAGCAAAAACGAAACGACCGCACCGATGGCAAGACCGATGAAGGTCAGCTGCATCGTGACGGGCAGGGCCGTGGAGATGCGCTTGGCAACGGAGTTGCGGGCAGCGCCGTAGGTACCCATGTCGCCATGAATCAAATCGCCCATATAGCGCACGTAGCGCACGGGCCAGGGGTCGTCCAGACCATACTTCTCATGGTACTCGGCAACCGCCTCGGGCGAGGCACCGTCACCCAACGCCGTGTAGGCGGGGTCGGTCTTGGAGAACGACATAAGGAAGAACACCAGGACGGTGACGCCCAATGCCATGATCGGCAGCGCCACAAGACGCCTTCCAATCAAACGTAGCAAGTTGTTCACGTTCTCTCCCCTTTCTTTTGTCGGTAGGACCAACTGGTATATGAGTACGGATACTCATTACAAGACCCGAGCGACATCGTTGCCGCCCGGGTCTTTGTTTCAACTATGAGGATACGGTCCCAACGGCCGACATCCTGCATACGGACTCAAGCGAGTCTTACGCCTTGACGGTCGCAACGCCCCTGAAGGACATGCTCGTCGTGCCAATGCCCTTGAAGCCATCGAGGGCCTCGCCGTTGGGCGCAGTGGACGGATCGTCCCAGGAAGCGGAGACGGTCTTGACGTGGACAACGGGGTACAGAACGGCGTTGTCGGCAATGATGTCGAAGCACTCGTTCCACTTCTTCTGCTGCTCGTCGCCCTCGGCGGCAAGAGCCTCGTCCATGAGACCGTGGAGCTTCTGCCACTCAGCGGACTCCTTCCACGGGCAACGGGTCTGCATCCAGACGTTGTCGCCGTACCACCAGTTGAGCAGCAGGTCGGGGTCGGCGCCGAAGCAGGAAGGATCGCCAGGGGCAAGGAGGATATCGTAGGCCTCGCCGCCGTCGATGGCAGCGTAGGTGGCCGGCGAGGTATCGGTCTGGATAGTCACCTCGAAGCCGAGAGCGTCGAGGTCGTTCTTGACCTGGGCGGCCATACCCTTAATCTGCTCGTTGTCGGTGGTGCGCAGGGTGATGGCACCCGGGGTGATGCCGGACTCCTCGATGAGCTTCTTAGCCTTCTTGGCGTCGGTCTTGTACACCGTGGAAGCCTCATGATAGTTGGTGAAGCTCTTGGGCAGGTAGCAGCTGGCAGCGGTGGCAAGGCCGGCGAAGGTGTTGCTGACCATCTTCTCGGTGTCGAGCGCATACATGACGGCCTGACGGACCTTGACGTCGTTCCAAGGCTCCTTGGCGACGTTGAACATGATGAAGCGGGTACCGAAACCCTGAACGTTGTCGATCTTGCAACCGGCGCTCTCGAGCTGGTCGACGGCGTCAGCGGTAACGAGCTCCATAACGAGCGTGGAGCCCTCCTGCTGAGCGGTAACGCGAGCGGTGGGGTCGGTCAGGATGCTGTACTGGATCTTCTTATCCTCGGCAGCATACTCACCGTTGTACTCGGGGTTGGGAACCAGGGTGATCTCGGTATCGGAGATAGAGTCGTACATCCAGGGACCGGAGCCGATCGGCTGCTTGGCGCGATCCTCCTCGGTCTGGGTGGCCGGGGTAACGCGGATGATGGCAAGACGATCCTTGAGCAGGGAGAAGTTGGGGACCTTGGTCTTGACCGTCACGGTGCTGGCGTCCTTAGCCTCGATGGACTCGAAGGGCTGGAAGAACGGAGCGTAGGTAGCGGAAGCGGCGCAAGCGGTGTAGGAAGCGACGACGTCGTCAGCAGTGACCTCAGTACCATCGGAGAACTTGGCGCCCTTGCGGATGGTGACCTCGAAAGTGGTGTCGTCCACAGACTTGGGATCGTCGGTGGCGAGCTCGTTGAAGGTGCTGTAGTCGTGGTAATCGATGCCGTAGAGGCCCTCGACGACGTGCCAGTTAGCACCCAGGCCCACAGCGGAGCCGGTGCTGGCGGGATCGAAGCTGGACGGAGCGTAAGCGGAACCAGCGGTGATCACGCCGCCGCCACGGTTGGCGGAATCGGTGGAACCGGAAGCGGAACCCTCGTCGCTAGAGCTGCCACCGCAGCCGGTGAGACCAAGGCCGGCGACAGCAGCGACGCTGCCGGTGAGGCCGAGGAACGAACGCCTGGACATACCCTTGTTGATGATGGCCATGTCTTCTCCTATCAATAGAGAATCTTACCCGGGAGCACCTAGACTTGCCCCCGCGCAACTTGCGGACGATATATACCTTACCTACCGACAAACCCAACTTGGGTGCCGCGCTCGGCGACCGATACGTACATCCGCTTGAACGGTATTTACTACCGTTCACCGAAATCGTTGACAAACAAAATGGCAGACAGTATGCATCGACGAGGTGAGATATCAGTCATCGTCAATCCGCAGGATAGCAGAGCTTTTCCTTCGACGTAGTCAAATGTTTTAGCGTTAATAAAACGAGAAATCAGCAGGCAATCATAGCGAAATAAAAGGTTGAAATTCGCGCAATCATATATATCAGTTGTTTAGGGTGTGTTTAGTTTTCGGATCCACTTGTGGAGGCTTTGTCTCGCTCTTCATTCCAGGCAGCGAGAGCCTCATGGACCGATCTTGCGACATCGGCAGGAACGCCTCGAACTTCTGCAATCTCTTTCTCGCTCGCCGCGCGCAACCGTTTCATCGAGCCAAAATGGCGCATAATAGCACGTTTTCTGGTGGGTCCCACGCCTGGAACATCGTCGAGCACCGAGACCGTCATTGCCTTATCGCGTAGCTCGCGATGGAATGTAATGGCAAAACGGTGCGATTCGTCTCGCACCTGTTTGATTAGGTAGAGCGAAGCGGACCCTGTCGGCAGCACGACAGGCGTCTCGTCCCAAGGCACGAAAACCTCCTCGTCGGCCTTCGCCAAGCCGCAAACTGGTATATCGAGCCCAAGGGCCTCAAGTTGTTTAATGGCTGCCGTCAATTGCGGCTTGCCGCCGTCGACAACAAGCAAATCGGGGCGCGAGCCAAAGCGCTCATCGGCCATGCGCTCGGGAGCGTAGCGCCGACCAAGGACCTCGGACATCGACACGAAGTCGTTCGCCTCGTCCAGTTCGGCCTGGATTTTAAAGCGTCGGTACTGGCTCTTGTCGGCACGGCCGTTGGTAAACACCACCATCGACGCAACTGTGAAGGTACCATGCAGCGTGGAAATATCGAAGCACTCGATACGCATCGGAGGCTCGGGCAGTGCCAGAGCACTCTCAAGCTCCAAAAGTGCCTGATTGGTGCGATCGTCGGCATAACCCGTGCGCATCATGTAGCGCATAAGGGCATGACGGGCATTTTTGGATGCCATATCGAGTAATCGATGCTTTTCACCGCGCTGGGGTCTATGGAGATGGCAGGAGCGTTCGCGCTTGGCCGCAAGCCACTCCCCCAGCGCCTCCGCGTCCTCAAGCTCAACAGAAAGGTTGATTTCAGCTGGAATATCAGCCGTCTCGTCGTAATAGCGCTTAAGAAAACCCGACTGGAGTTCTTCTTCGTCGACATTTAGGCCGTCAAAGAGGATAAACTCAGCACCGCGAGCCGTTCGACCCTCGCGCACGACAAAGACACAGGCAGCCGAGATAGTCTCCTCGCGATAAAAGCCAATGACATCGATATCGACACTGGACGGAAATACGACCTGTTGGCGATCATCTAGGCCCCTGATGACATCTAGACGACGCTTGACGCGTGCCGCACGCTCAAAATCGAGCGTCACGGCAGCCTCTGTCATCTCGGCCGTGAGCTCGTCGACGACATCCTTGCGATGGCCAGACAAAAAGCGCTCGACGCGCTTAACGTTCTTGGCATAGTCGGCGGGAGAAATCGCACCGACACACGCTCCCGGCCCTCGACCGACATGATAGTCAAAGCAAGGCCGTCCGTTTTGCGCGCAAATCATATTAACGATGTCTTCTTCGCCCTTGTGGGACTCGACGATACGCCGACACCGACGCCACTCCGCACAAGAAGCCGAGCAGATCGGGATCACCTTGCGCAGCGTATCGATGGTCTCACGCGCCGCGCGGCTGTCGGTATAGGGACCAAAATAGCGCGTACCGGGCTTATGGCGCTCGCGCGTGTATTTTATGGCGGGAAATAAATCGCTTTTAGTGATGGCGATAAAGGGATAACTCTTATCGTCCTTGAGGTCGACATTAAAGTACGGATGGTACTGACCGATCAGATTGCGTTCGAGCACCAACGCCTCGTGCTCGGTCTCCACCACGATATAGTCGAAACTCGCCACCAGCTGCATCATAAGTGGAATCTTCTGACGCTCATCTTGCAGCGTTACGTATTGGCGCATGCGGGCGCGCAGGTTTTTCGCCTTACCCACATAGATGACATCGCCCTTGGCATCTTTCCAAAGGTAACATCCGGGCTGCGTGGGAACGCGCGAAACCTGTTCGGCAAGCGTTGGAATGTTATCGTGCCCCGCCACGTTTGCCTACTTGCGGCGAAGCAGCGAGGAGACCTCGGGCACCTTAAAGGCGATGGCCAAGCCAAAGGTGACGGCGAGCGAGACAATGCCCGCAACGCAAACATAGCCCAAGGTAATCAGAATCGAGCCGCCGAGTGCGCCGAAAAAGTGCTCAAGCGCCCACATGACACCGGCACCCGCAGCCGCACCCAGGCCTCCAAGCAAAAGGCCAAAGAAGCAGCCATGTAGAATAGATTTGACCTGAAGGCCATGCAAGCGACGGCGCAGCCACCACAGCGAGCAGCCAACCAAAATCACGTAGTCGACAACATACGAAAGTGCGATCGCAGGCATACCGTAGCCAAGCACCACGCCAAACAACAGCACCGAACCGACCTGTCCGATGGTGGAGTAAAGACAATAACGACCGAAGGGCTTCATATCGAGCAAGGCCGAGAAGCTCTTCTGCATAAGCACAACCGCTCCGTAAAGTGGCAACGAAGGAGCCTGGTAAATAAGGAACTCCGACACCAATGCAACACCAGACTCATCGAACTTGCCAGTGCAGTAGATCATATTAAGCGGGCGGGCGAAGACGATCAAATACAGCGCAAATGGAATCAGGAAGAAGAGAATCTGAGCAACGCCGTTCGAGATGCCGCCGCGAACGCTATCGTAGTCTTGCTCCTGAGCATCATGCGAAAGCTCGGTATAGAGCGCCGTCGAGAGCGAGACGGCGATTAGAGCATAAGGCAGGGTATACCACAGGCGCGCGTAAGCAATGACAGAAGGCCCGGTCTCGGGCTGCACCACCAGCGCGGCGGCATTGATAATGGAGGTCTGGACAAACGTGCACACCGTGGCGAGCAGCGTCGGGATACCGAGCGCAATCGTCTGGCGAAGCGCAGGATCCTTAAAGTCGATATGGATATGGGGATGCACGCCGTACTTGCCAAGCGCGGGAATCTGGCAGGCCATCTGGACAAAGACGCCGAGGGTCGTGCCAGCCGAGATCAAGATGATGCCTGCATGCTCGCCAAATTGCGCGGACACGGGTGCAAAACCAATAAAGCTGGCGATAACGATCACGTTGTTCAAAACGGGGGCGAACGTCGACCAAAAGTAATCGCGATGCGCGTTGAGAACGCCCGAGAACACCGAGCCCAGACCATAAAACAATATCTGGATGGCAAAGAAACGGAACATGAACGCAGCGGTATCCATGCTGCCGCCGTCACCCGAAAGGAACGATTGCGTCCAAATAAAGCCCGGAGCGAACACGGTACCCAGCACCGAAATGCCGCCAAGCAGCAAGAGCAGGATGCCAAGCAGGTTTCCAACATATTCATTTGAGGCTTCACGGCCCTGCTCACGACGGACGCCCATGTACACCGGCAAAAAGGCGGTAACCAACATGCCGCCCATCACAAGCTCGTAGAGCATGTTGGGCAGGTTGTTGGCGACCTGATAAGAAGATGAAAGCAGCGACATGCCGATAGCGGCAGCCATAGCCCAGGTGCGGATGAAACCGGTGACACGCGACAAAATGGTCAGTACGGTCATAAGGCCGGCAGACCGACCAACCGTGGAGTAGTCGGACGAACCCATATCGTCTACGTGATTCTGAGATTCCATGTGAGACTCAGGCTGCGGCTTAATCTCATCCACAGAGGAAAGAGGCCTGTCCGCTGCAAAGGGGTCATCGACTAAGATCGCATTGTCGCCAGACGCGGCATGATCCCCAAACACCGTATCGACTTCCCGTGTGGCAGTACCTCGACCAGAAAACGACAAGGGATCCCATTCGTCATCGCCGTCGACCGTCACACCTTCGACGGGATCGACAGAACCGAGCGGAGACCATTCGTCATCAGAAAGCAACGGTTCGCCATCATCTCGGGCGTCCTGTGTTGCAGAGCGAACGGCAGCCGCGTCCTCATGCGGACTTTTCCCTTGTGCAGCCATCAAAAACACCGCAGTCTCATCGGGACGCGGAGCATGAGGCGTATCCGAAGTGCTGGACATCCGATCCACGCCTGTACGAGCAGCGGCCAAAAACACTGCCGTCTCGTCGGGTCGAGTCGAGGAAAGAGACGAACGAGAAGGCACCGAACCGGCACCGGCGGCACGCAAATACACCGCTGTCTCACCCGGGTCGGCGGCAGCCGACCAGACTTTACGAATCTCATGTTCGACCGAAGCCAGCTCAGGCGAAGACGCCGTGGGGGTCGGCCCCTTTGCAAAATGAGCCCCGCGCTTTGAATCTTCCTGAGGCATCGCTCAGTCCTCTCTCGTGATCGGGGCGACCGTGGCCCCGCAAAATGCAACTAAATCGTCGGGCGCAACCTCAAGCTGGTAGCCACGCTTGCCTCCCGAGATAAAAATGGTATCCCAAAGGACACACGTCTCATCAATCAGCGTCCGATAGCGCTTTTTCATACCGACAGGACTACAGCCACCGCGCACGTAGCCAGTCACGGCAAGCAAATCTTTCACGTGCATCATGGCGAGAGATTTCTCCCCTGCGGCGCGCGCAGCAGCCTTCAGGTCAAGTTCGTCGGCAACGGGAATACAGCACACGACATGGTCGTTGGACGGCGTCGTGCAGACCAGGGTCTTAAATCCCTGGCCGGGCTCCTCACCAAGCTGCTCGGAAATCGCAACGCCAAGGCCCACTGATTCATCGCCATCGTCTTCGTACGTATGGAGAACATAGGGGATGCCGGCGCTTTCCAGCTCACGCATGGCGTTGGTCTTTGGCGTCTTCACGGCCTTCGGCATGGCATGCCCTTTCCCTCATATACGAACGTAATGTTTAAGTATATGTCCATTTGCGCGGCATACGCTATCTCGACAAAGAGAGCGCCACCGAATCGCAGGGAATCGGCGGCGCTCATGTTTCAAAAACACCTATGCATTAGGCATCGAGTTGCGCTTGACGCTCCTTATCGCGTTTGAGCAACGGCGCCAAGAACTTGCCGGTATAGCTCTGTGGGCATGCCGCAACCTGCTCTGGCGTACCCGAGACCACGACAGTTCCTCCACCGTTGCCACCCTCGGGACCCATATCGATCAAGCGATCGGCGACCTTGATGACATCGAGGTTGTGCTCGATCACCAACACCGTATTGCCCGCATCGACTAAACGCTGAAGCACATCTAGCAATTGGCGAACGTCCTCAAAATGAAGACCGGTCGTAGGCTCGTCCAAAATATAGAACGTCTTACCCGTCTGACGACGATGAAGCTCCTTGGCGAGCTTCACGCGCTGCGCCTCGCCGCCCGAGAGAGTCGT
>CAJKZP010000009.1:0-32401 GCA_905204415.1 uncultured Collinsella sp.
GGCCTCCGTTGTCGCCGGGGCGGCGCGGACGGTCGCCGCGCTCGGAGCGCTCGCGACGCGGACGCTCACGGCGCTGGAAGTGCTCGCCGTCGCCCTCGGAGGCACCCTCGGCGCGAGCCGGGGCCTCGGGCTTATCCAGACGATCGAGCGAGATCTTGCCGCGATCGTCGACCTCGATGACGACGACCTTGACCTCGTCGCCCACGTTGAGGACGTCCTCGACCTTCTCCACGCGACCCTTGGCGACGCGGGAGATGTGCAGCAGGCCGTCCTTACCGGGCAGCAGGTTCACAAAGGCGCCGAAGGGCTGGATGGAGACCACGCGACCGGTGTACTCCTCGCCCGGCTCGGGGACCTTGATGATGAGCTTGATGCGCTCGACAGCCTGGTCGACGGACTCGCCGGTACCGCCGACAAAGACAGTGCCGTCCTCCTGGATGTCAACCGAAGCGCCGGTCTCGTCCTGGATGCCGCGGATGACCTTACCGCCGGAACCGATGACGTCGCGGATCTTGTCGGTCGGGACCTGGATGGACACGATGCGCGGAGCGGTGCTGCGCGTGGTGTGGCGCGGCTCGGGGATCACATCGAGCATCTTCTGCAGGATGAAGGCGCGACCCTCCTTGGCCTGCTGCAGGGCGCGGGCCAGGATGTCGAAGGTAAGACCGGTGGCCTTGTTGTCCATCTGCAGAGCGGTGATGCCCTCGGTGGTGCCGGTAACCTTAAAGTCCATGTCGCCCAGGAAATCCTCGAGACCCTGGATGTCGGACAGAACCACGGTCTTGCCCTCCTCCTGGATCAGACCCATGGCGATACCGGAGACCGGGCGCTTAATGGGCACGCCGCCGTCCATAAGGGCGAGCGTGGAACCGCAGGTCGAAGCCATCGAAGAGGAGCCGTTGGACTCCATGACCTCGGAGACGACGCGGATGGCGTAGGGGAACTCGTTCTCGTCGGGGAGCACCGGAAGCAGGGCGCGCTCGGCCAGGTTGCCGTGACCGATCTCGCGGCGCTTGGGGCTGCCCATGCGGCCGGTCTCACCGGTGCAGAACGGCGGGAAGTTGTAGTGGTGCATGTAGCGCTTACCCTCGGTGGGCTCGATGGTATCCAGACGCTGGCCCTCGTTGAGCATGCCGAGCGACAGGACGGAGAGCACCTGGGTCTGGCCGCGCTGGAACAGGCCGGAGCCGTGAACGAGCGGCAGGTAGTTGTCCTTCACCATGATGGGGCGGATCTCATCGGCAGCACGGCCGTCGACGCGCTCACCGGTCTCGACGACCATGGTGCGCATAGCCTTCTTCTCGAGCTTCTTGAGCGCCACGGGGATCTCGCGCTCCCAAGCGGCCTGCTCCTCCTCGGTGAACTCGGCACGGATGGACTCCTTCAGAGCCTCGACCTTGCCGATACGGGAGAGCTTGTCGGCGTCGCGAAGGGCAGCCGCCATCTCGTCGTAGTGGGCGAAGATGCGCTCCTGGACCTCCTCGACAGGCTGGTCGAGCGGGTACTCCTTCTTGACGATGGGGCCGTTGACCTGCTCCCACTCGGCGACGAACTCGTCCTGAGCCTGGCAGAAGGCAGCAAGTGCCTCCTGGCCAAACTTCATAGCGGCGAGCATGTCGTCCTCGGAGATCTCCTCGGCGCCGGCCTCGACCATCGAGATGAAATCGGCAGAGCCGCCCAGCTCCAGGTCCAGATCGGAGTTCTCACGCTCCTCGTAGGTGGGGTTGACGATAAACTCGCCGGTCTCCACGTTGCGGCCGATGCGCACGCAGGCAAGCGGGCCCTCGAAGGGCACGCCACCAAGCGTCATGGCCAGGGATGCACCCATGACGTTGATGACATCGAAGGGGTTGACTTGGTCGGCGACGAGCGAGGTAGCGACGATGTGCACCTCGTTGCGGAAGCCGTCCGGGAAGCTCGGGCGGATCGGACGGTCGATCATGCGCGCGGTGAGCGTGGCCTTCTCGCTGGGACGGCCCTCACGCTTGAGGTAACCACCCGGGATGCGGCCGGCGGCGTACATCTTCTCGTTGAAGTCGACGGTCAGCGGGAAGAAGTCGTAGTTCTTGCGCTCCTTGGAGACGACCACGGTGTCGAGCATCGTGGTGTCGCCCTGCTTGACCAGGCACGCGCCGGTAGCCTGCTTGGCGAGCTCGCCCGACTCAAAGGTGTAGGTCTTGCCGTACAGCTCAAAGGTCTTGGATACGAGTGTCATTGTTCTCCTTTACCCCACAGGCCCCTTGCCTGCGGGCTTCTCATGTGACGCGGGCCCCCTGCCCCGCCACGCTTCAGAGCGTGATTGTTCGCGCCCTTACACAAAAAGAGCGCCCCGCTGCGCAGGACGCTCTTAGCATGTACAAATCCTTACTGGATGTTGTCGCGGATGCCCAGAGCCTTGATGAGCTCACGGTACTCGACGATGTCGTTCTTCTTGATGTAGGAAAGAAGACGACGACGACGGCCGACGAGCATGAGCAGACCACGACGAGTGTGGAAGTCCTTCTGGTGGGACTTCATGTGCTCGGTCAGCTCCTTGATGCGCTCGGACAGGATGGCGACCTGAACCTTGGGGTTGCCGGTGTCGACCGGGGTGTTACCGAACTGAGCAGTCAGCTCCGCCTTGCGCTCTTTGGAAACAGTCATTGTTTCACCTTTCGTTTCTTGTCGCCCGCGGGCGACGCTATTCGCCTCGGACTGGGAAGCCGCCGGTGGAGCGAGCAACCAAGGTCGAGGTACCAACAGGTCGGCATAATACCACAAGCAGCCCGCGCCTGCGCATCATCACCGACCCAACATGAATTCCATCGCACGGAGGCGCTGATCGGTGTGCGTCGCAGCCCAAACATGCGAAAGCCCCAGCAAAAAAGCTGCGGTATGGGGGTCGACCCTCTCGGCCAAGAGCGAATCGAAGGTCATGGACATGAGGGCGCGAAGCCATGCGACCTCACCGGTCGACACCAGCTCGGCACCCGGAACGCTCGACGCGCACGAACCGCACATGAGCCCGCCCGCCTGGGCCGAAAAATACGACAGCATAGGGTCTCCGCACAGCACGCAGGCCGAAAAATCGGGTCGATAGCCAACGTGCGACAACAGTTTAAAGACATATGCCGCCACAAGCAGATCCATATGCGCCGTGTCGAGCCCGCTGCCCACCAGGGCAAGCGCTCGCTGCGTGATAGCAAAGGTAAACGGATCCTCGGCGTCCTCAAACGAGCAAACGCGCGCGACCTCAGCGATCGCGCTTGCGGCGCAGGTCGTCTCGTAATCGGGCGCAGCGCCGAGCGGCGCCTCCATAAGCTCGGCCTGGGAAACCACGTCGAGCGACCGTCCATGCGCGAGCAGCATATCGACGGTACAGAACAGCTCGCAGCGCGCCGCCAGGCGCCCACCGGGTTTGCGGGCGCCCTTTGCCACGGCACGAACCTGTCGACCCCGCTCGTCAAGCATCGTCAGAATCAGGTCCGTCTCTTTGAGCTTCGTCTTGTCGAGGACGAGCACCTTCGTGCGATATGTCCGGGAGCCTGCCATGCGCGCCGCGCGCCCTTAGTCCTCGGCGTTGTAGCCAAAGCGGCGAATCTGGGCCTCGTCGTCACGCCAGCCGGCCTTGACCTTCACGTCCAGCTCCAAAAAGACCTGCGTGCCAAAGATGCGCTCAAGATCGCGACGGGCGTCGATACCGATATGCTTGATCATCTCGCCGCCCTTGCCGATGATGATGCCCTTTTGGCCCTCGCGCTCGACGTAAATGGTGGCGTGCACGCGCAGCACCTTCTTGGTCTGCTCGAGCGCATCGCAGATCACGCCAACGGAGTGCGGAATCTCATCACGGGTGCGGCGCAAGACCTTCTCGCGCACAAACTCAGCAACGAGCGTCTCGTCGGAAGCGTCGGTACCCATGTCCTCGGGGAACCAACGCGGACCCTCGGGCAAAAAGTGCGCAACGGTCTCGATAAAGGCGTCGACGTTGAAGTTCTTGACCGACGACGTCACGATCTCATCGTCATATTCCATGAGCTCGTGGGCGGCCTTAAGCTGCTCCATGACCTGTGCGGGATCGGCTTCATCGGCCTTGGTGAGCACCAGGACCTTCTTGGAACGGGCGTTTTTGACGCGCTCGGCAACCCAGGCGTCTCCCCTGCCGATCGGCTTGGTGGCATCAATCAAAAACGCGACAACATCGACATCGTTCAGCTCGAACAACGCACTCTTATTGAGCTCGGACCCCAGGCCGTCCTTAGGCTTGTGAATACCCGGAGTATCGACAAAGACCAGCTGGTAGCCGGGACGGTTGACGACGGCGCGCATGCGGCGGCGGGTCGTCTGGGCCACCGGCGAGGTGATGGCGACCTTTTTGCCATAGCAGGCGTTGAGCAGCGTGGACTTACCGGCGTTGGGGCGGCCGACCAGGGCCACAAAGCCGCTGCGGAAACCGGGCTCAACGTCGCCAAAGCCCGCGAGGCTGTCGTCCTCGTCGCACAGGGCGTCGAGTTCCTCGTCGCTCATACCCTCAAACGGGTCGAATTCCTCGACTTCCTCATAAGCCTCGGTCGCCTCAGCATCCAGGGACTCATCGTCCAGAATTTCATCGATAGGCTGCATAGTGTCGGACATGGAAATCCCTTTCTAAATAAAGTCGAGCGCGTGGGCAAATACCAGCAAGCCCACAATCGCGGCGGTGATGGAAAGTACGTATACGGAGGCGGCGGCGATATCCTTCGCACGCTTGGCCAGCGGATGCAGCTCCTGGGTCGCCAGATCGACAATCGCCTCCATCGCGGTGTTGCACAGCTCGCCGTGAATCACCAGGCCACAACAGATGATAATCGTGGCCCACTCGGCAATATCGAGCCCCACGATGCAGCCGGCAATGACGGTACACACACCCGCCACGAGCATGACCTTGATATTACGCTCGGTCTTGACGGCGGTGACGAAGCCCTCCATAGCGTAGGAGAACGACTTTAAAAAGGACGGATGATCCTTGTTCGATCCGGGAATCATAGACGGCTCCTAGTCGTGGGCGTGGTTGGTGATGGGGCCGACGTGGACCAGCTTTGGGTCCTCGCCGCGCTCGAGCGCCAGATCGCGCAGGATGGCGTCCTCGCGGGTCTCCATAACCTCGGCCTCGTCGTCCTCAATGTGGTCATATCCCAGCAGGTGCAGCATGCCATGCACGAGCATCAGACGGCACTCGTCGGCAGGGCTATTGCCAAAGCCGGGGGCCTGACGGGCAATGACCTGCGGGGCCAGGATGATATCGCCGAGCTCGAGCGTCTCGTCGGCGGGTATATCCTCGTCAAAGGCCGAGTCACATTCAAACGAGAGGACATCGGTGGTACGGTCGATACCGCGCCACTCGTGGTTGAGCTCGTGCATCTCGTCCTCATCGACATACGAAAGGGAAATCTCGACTTCACGCTCAACGCCCTCGGCGGCAAGCACGACCTCGCAGATGTGCTCTACCTCCTGCGCATCAAGCAGCGTATCGAGCTCGGCATCGTTGCTGATCAATACACTCAACGGGACTCCTTTCGGTCGTGTACGCGCTTCTCGCGCATATCATCATAAGCATCGTATGCCTCGACGATACGCCCAACCAAGGCATGGCGCACCACGTCGGCACGCTCGAGGTGAGAAAATGCGACATCGTCGACACGGCCCAAAATCTGCTCAACGTCGGCAAGACCGCCACGACGACCCACCAGATCGCGCTGACTCAAATCACCGGTAATCACAAACTTGGAGTTAAAGCCCAAGCGCGTCAGGAACATCTTCATCTGCTCGGGCGTGGTATTTTGCGCCTCGTCGAGCACCACGAAGGCATCGCTCAGCGTGCGGCCGCGCATGTAGGCAAGCGGGGCGATCTCGATCACGCCGCGCTCCATGAGCTCATCGGTGCGCTCGCGATCCATCATGTCAAAAAGGGCGTCGTAGAGCGGACGCATGTAGGGATCGATCTTTTCCTCGAGGGTACCGGGCAAAAAGCCCAGGTTCTCCCCCGCCTCGACAACCGGACGCGTCAAGATCAGACGGCCCACCTCATGACGCTTGAGCGCGGCAACGGCGAGCGCCATGGCCAGATAGGTCTTACCGGTACCGGCAGGACCCAGACCAAACGTGATGGTATGCGAGCGGATGGCATCCACGTAGCGCTTTTGGCCGAGCGTTTTGGGGCGAATGACGCGGCCGCGATACGAAAGCAGCACGTCATCGCGAAGCGACATAGCCCCATGCTCACCGTCGCGCAAGACGGCAAGGCAGCGAGAGACATCGTCGGCAGACAGCGTGCGTCCGGCGGCCGCCTCGCGAAAAACATGCTCGAAAAAGCGCGCCACGAGCTCGACCTCGTCCGGGTCACCGCTCACGGCGATGCTGTCGCCACGGGCGACCACGTGGGCGCGAACCAAGCTCTCGAGCGAACGAAGGACGCCGTCGCCGGCGCCCAAAACGCGCGAGGGGTCAATTCCCCCGGGAACGGTAAGTCTAATCTTCGAGGCTTCCATGAACCTCCCTGCGTGCATGGACCAAGCCGGAATCATCGACTCCGATGATAGCAACATCGAGCAGACACGGGGCTGTGAGTCCACGGGTATCGTCAAGACGAGCATGATGGAACGAACCGAGCGTCAGGTTGTCGCCATACTCGAGCACGGCGCGTTCAACGGTGCCCACGCGACGGCGAGCGTCGGCAATGGCGAGTTCCTGCGCCGTGGCTCGCATACGACGACTGCGCTCGGCCATAACCTCGGGCGGCACCTGGTCGGGCATATCGGCAGCAAGGGTACCGGGACGTTTGCTGTAGCGGAACACGTGCATACGCGAAAAGCCCACGCGGCGGCACAGCGCCAGCGACTCCTCAAACTCCTCGTCCGTCTCGCCGGGAAAACCGACGATGACGTCGCACGAAAGAGACGCCTGGGGCAAGTTGGCGCGAATCATGCGCACCGTCTCCTCGAAGGTCTCGGCGCTATAGGGACGGCCCATGCGATGCAGCGTCCTGGTGCAGCCGGACTGCACGGGCAGGTGCAAAAACGGGGCGATGCGCTGCGGATAGCGCGCCATGACCTTAAGCAGGCGCTCCGAGATATCCATGGGCTCGACCGAGGAAATGCGCACATGCGGAATGGACGTGCGCTCCATGATCGCCTCGAGAAGCTCATCGATCTCGACGTGTTCATCAGTCACGCTCTTGCCATCATAGGCGCCAAGGTTCACACCCGTCAGCACCACCTCGGGCACGCCGGCCTCCTGAGCCTCGCGAACTTGCTCGAGCACGGACTCGACCGGCACGGAGCGCTCGGGGCCGCGGGCCTTCCACACGATGCAATAGGTGCAACGATGGTTGCAGCCGTCCTGCGTCACTACGCCCAGACGCGAGCGACCGAGCGCATCGACCACCTCGCCATCGCTGCAGGCGGGAACGTCATCGGACTCAACGCCCAGCACCTCGCAGACGCGTTCGGCGACATCGATCTTGGACGGCTCGGCGATCACGCGGTCCGAAAGCTCCAGAAGCTCCTCGGGGTGCAAATTGACCACGCATCCGGTCACGACCACATAGGGCTCGTTTGGATAGGCCAGCGCATGGCGAACGGCCTTACGGGTCTTGGCCTCGGCCTCGCCCGTAACGGCACAGGTGTTAATGACGATCAGCTCAGCATCCTGAGGCTCCACCATTGCAAAGCCCAGGCGCATAAGATCGGCAGTGATACGGTCGGACTCAACCCGGTTGACGCGGCAGCCGAGGTTGACGACAGAGATATGAGGTGCGAGCACGCGGGCTCCTTAATCGAGGATATCGTCGAGGGCACTCTTGATACGGTCGGTCACCGACTTCTTACCGGAAGCGACGTCATCGCCCATCTCATCGGCAAAAGCGCGGAGCAGCTCGCGTTGCTTATTGGAAAGATTGGTGGGAACGACCACGCGCAGTTGCACGATCAGGCGGCCACGCGAACCGCCACCGCCAATGCGCGGCATGCCGTAATTATTGACGCTCACGGTGTCACCGTACTGGGCGCCGGCGGGAACCGTCACCTTGACGACCTCGTCGGGCATAATGCCCTCGACCTCGATCTCGCAGCCAAGCGCAGCCTGCGCAATCGAGATATCGCTCACGAGGTACAGGTCGTCACCGTTGCGCTTAAAACGCTCGTGGTCGGCAACACGAACGTTGACGATCAGGTCGCCCGAGGGCTCACCGCGAAGGCCTGCCTCGCCAAAGCCGCTCACGCGCAGCTGGCGACCGGTCGAAACGCCGGCAGGGATATCGATGTCGATCTTTTCGTGCGAAGGTGTGCGACCCTGGCCGTCACAGGTATCGCAGGGATGATCGATAACCGTACCTTCGCCGTGGCAGTCGGGACAGGGCGAAGAGGACTGAACCTGGCCCAGGAACGAGCGCTGGACCGTCGTCACATAGCCTGTGCCGTGTCAGCGGCTGCACTGCTTTTCCTGTGCACCCTCGGCCCTGCCGGTGCCGTTGCAATCCTCGCAGGGGGCAAGGCGGTCATAGCTGATCGTCTTTTTGCAACCGAGCGCCGCCTCCTCAAGGGTCACCGAAAGGGAGATCGCCATATCGCGGCCGCGACGACGCTCACGGCGATTTCGGGCGCCACCGCCGGCACCGCCGCCAAAGAACGACGAGAAGAGGTCGTCCATGCCCATGCCGCCAAAGATATCGTTGATGTCGACGTAGCCCGAACCACCAGGGCCGTCCGCGGTGCCGTAACGGTCGTAGTTAGCACGCTTCTGCTCGTCGGAAAGAACGGAATAAGCCTCGTTGAGCTCTTTGAACTTGGCCTCGGCCTCGGGGTCGTCCGAAACGTCCGGGTGTACGGTACGGGCCTTCTTTAGAAACGCGCGCTTAATCGTCCGCGCATCGGCATCCTTGTCGACGCCAAGCACCTCGTAGTAATCCCTATTTTCCGACACGACCGAATCCTTCCGACTTTCATTATTGTCACAGTGCGTCCTATACCCAAGCTGGGCCGGCCGCAAACAGAGGGCTAGATGTTATTGCATTGCGTAGGGCGAAAGCATGGCACGTTGCGAGCAGCTCGCAAACCAAACCGACACGAGCGCGAACATAAATCCGTTGGCAAAACCGTTGGCAAACTGCATCGCGCCGCGCTTCCACCACAGCAGGCTGCGGTGCAGCACGCCGTCCGAGAGCACCATGAACAAGCCCATGGCAAACGGAATAAAGCACATCACGGCAAAGGCCGAGAACACGCCCGAGATGGCCGACAGCACCAAAAACGGCGCCACGATGCCCATCAGGTAAAAACCGGTACGGGCCTTGCCTTCCAGACGCTCGGCCTCGACATGGGCGCGGCCGACCAGATCGCCACCCGAGGCACCGTTGGTTCCGGCGTGACCCATGCCGCTAATGCGGACCTCGTCGCCATCGTGCGTGCCGGCAGGAAACTCAATCGTCTGCTCGGAGGTCACACGGGTCCGCCCGCTGCCGCCGCAATCGGGGCAAGGGGCGGCAACGACCTTACCGGAACCGCCGCACTCGGGGCAAACCGACTGAAACGTGCCGGCGCCAAACAGGAAGGACAGGTCGACGTCGATGTGGCCGCGACCGCCGCAGCTCGGACAGGTATGTGCATGCTCGGACGAAACAGAACCCGAGCCTCCGCAGTGACCACAGGTATCGAAGCGCGTATAGCGAACGGTCTTGCGGGCACCGCCCTTGGCCTCCTTGGCGTCGAGCTTAATATCGACGACCACGTTGGCGCCGTTCTCGGGATTATAGGCAGCCTGCCCGCGACGCGGCTGGCCCCAGGCGCCCCCGAAGGGGAAACCGCCGTCAAAGGGATTGCCGTAACCGGCGCTGCCGGCATAGCCACCGCCATAGGGCGAAGCCGTCGGTGCACCGGCAAAGGGATTGCCCGAGCGCATGGCGTCGTAGCGCGCACGCTTCTGCTCGTCCGAAAGCACGGCGTAGGCCTCGGAAACCTCTTTAAACTTTTCCTCGGCATCAGGTTCTTTGTTGACGTCCGGATGGAGCTTGCGGGCCTTTTGCTGGAAGGCCTTCTGAATATCACGCGAGGTGGCGTCCTTGGAGACACCCAAAATCTCGTAGTAATCTTTTTCGTTCATCGTCGCCATGCGCGGCAACCTCCTGCTCACAGCAGCGTATATATTGCGGTAATTCTACCCGAGCGGCCTAGGCTAGACCCCAAAACAGCTCGAACAGCACATTTCCATCGAGCCAGCCCAAGTGGGTGGGCGCTAAACGAGCACGGACGCGACCTGCGATAACGTCTTTCGAGATGACGCGACCCGCATGTCCTTCAATATGATCGGGCACCCAGGTGGCAAGGCCCAACTCGAGCGCACGGTCACAGGCCGCCGCCAGCTCGTCTGCAGCGATCACGCTTGCCGAGCGCACCAACAGATCGGGCCCAATGCCACGCGTCATGCGGCAGGCGAGCATCAAATCCTCGGCCGCCGCCTCGCGCTGCGACAGATACTCGGCATCAAACGTCGTCGCGGTGTCGTCGCGTTGCACCAGACGCACGCGATACGCTTCGCCGCGAGCGGGTACGTCAGGAAATAGCCCGGCCAAGCGATCGAAGTCCCCGGCATCGAGCATACCGGCGGCAGAGCGACCCAAGCCCAGATAGCCCTGACCGGTCCAATAGGCAATGTTGTGGGCGCACTCATGACCGTCGAGCGCGTAGCTTGCAACCTCATACGGGTGATAGCCGGCAGCACCCAGACGCTCACGCGCCGCGTCCATGCACGAAGCCTGAAAATCTTCGTCGGGCTCGAGCGACTCGTCGCGACACGCCATGCGATAGAGCGGCGTGCCCTCCTCGAGCGTGAGAGGATACACCGATACATGATGCGGCGACGCCGCCAGCACGTCATCGAGTGTGCGCCGCCAGCTTACGGTGGTCTGCCCGGGAAGACCGCACATAAGGTCGCACGACACATCGAGCCCAGCGTCCTTAACCGTCGTGATGGCAGCGAGCGCCCGATCGGCATCGTGAATGCGGCCGATGGCGGTAAGTTCGGCGTTATCGAGCGTTTGCACGCCCAGAGAAATGCGCGTGACGCCCACCCCGGCAAGCGCCGCCGCAAGCTGCGAAGTCAACGACTCAGGATTGGCCTCGCAGGTAAACTCAACGGGCTTGCACCACGCAGAGATACGCCGGGCGAGTTCTACCAGACGCTCCCCCGCCAGCGACGGCGTGCCGCCACCAACATAGACGGTGCAGACCTGCGCAAGCGCCCCGACGTCGCCAAAGGCATCGAGGCGCGCATACAACTGCTCAAAATAGGAATCGAGCGCAATGCTCATGTCGCACGGAGCAAAACTGCGTGAGTCAAAGTCGCAGTATCGGCACTTTTGGGCACAAAACGGCACGTGGACGTACAGCGCGGTAACGGCCACTGTTAGGCCTCCAGCGGATGAGCGGGCACCGACTCGCCGGCGGCAAGCGCGGCCTCGCAGGCCACCACATCGCGCTCGATATCATCGACCAATGCCATGAACTCCTCGTATGTGGAGCAGCGCACCACTTGGGCGCGCCAGGCGGCAGCATGGGGCATGCCCTTTAGATACCAGCTTGCGTATGTGCGGGCACGCGACATGAGCGGCAACAGCTCGTGCGTGAGCGTCAGGTGCTCGCGCAGGGCATCCAGGCGCTCGCGTGAGGAGCGAGACGGCACCGGCGTGCCATCGAGCGCAAGGGCGCGGGCATCACCAAACACCCAGGGATTGCCATAGATACCGCGCGCAATAAACACGGCGCTGGCGCCGGAACTGCGCAAACGCTCCGCCGCATCCTCGGCCGAGAACACGTCGCCCGAACCGACAACGGGAATCTCGACGGCGTCGGCCACCTCATCGACGACCGACCAATCGGCCTGGCCCGTATAGAGCTGCGTGGCGCAACGGCCGTGCACCGCCACCGCAGATGCACCTGCTCCCTCGAGCATCTGGGCAAACGTCGCGGCATTGCGGTCTTCGGCATAAAAACCCTTGCGAATCTTCACGGTCACGGGAACATGCGCCGCGCCCACCGCCGCCTCGACGATCTTCTCGGCCAGGTCGGGCGTGCGCATAAGCGCCGAGCCCTCGCCCTTGGTGACGACCTTGCGAGCCGGGCAGGCCATATTGATATCAATGAGCGACAGGCGATCGCCCACGCGCTCCTCGACGGCAGCGACGGCACTCGCAAACTGATCGGGCTTGGAGCCAAAGAGTTGCACACAGATCTGCTGCTCCTCATCGGCAGGCAGCACCAGGCGCCAGGTCTTATTGCTGGCATAGGCAAGGCCTGCAACGCTTACCATCTCGCTGTAGGCAAGGTTGGCACCGCGGCGGCGGCACATGATGCGATAGACGGGGTCGGTCACGCCGGCCATGGGAGCCATAAGGAACGGCTGCTCGGCATAGGCGCCCAGCAGCCGCTTGCTGTATTCAGAAAGCGCCATGAACCTACTCGTCCACCTTGAGAATCGCCATAAAGGCCTCCTGCGGGACCTCGACCGAGCCGATGGCCTTCATGCGCTTTTTGCCCTCTTTCTGCTTCTCGAGCAGCTTGCGCTTACGCGAGATATCGCCGCCATAGCACTTGGCCAGCACGTCCTTGCGGCGCGCCTTGACGGTAGAGCGGGCGATGATCTTGTTACCGATGGCGCCCTGAATAGGCACCTCG
Organism: uncultured Collinsella sp.; assembly: GCA_905204415.1. GTDB lineage: Bacteria > Actinomycetota > Coriobacteriia > Coriobacteriales > Coriobacteriaceae > Collinsella. The sequence goes on from CAJKZP010000009.1 coordinate 12,684, forward strand.
AACAGCTGACGCGGAATGATTTCCTTGAGCTTGTCGCACAGACCGCGGGCCAGGCCATAGGCCTTGTCCTTGTGCACGATAAACGAAAGCGCATCCACCTCGTCGCCCGAAAGCAGGATATCGAGCTTGACGAGCTCGGAGGGGCGATATTCGTTGAACTCGTAGTCGAGCGAGGCGTAACCCTTGGTGCGGCTCTTGAGCTGGTCAAAAAAGTCCAGAATGAGCTCGGCAAGCGGCATGTCGAAACGCATCTCGACCGATTTGCTCGTGAGATGGATCATGTCGGTTGTAATGCCGCGATGCTCGATAGCGAGCTGCATGACGGCACCCGTATACTCGGGCGGACAGATAATCTTGGCCTTGAGGTAGGGCTCCTCGATGCGCTCGATGCGCGTAGCCTCGGGCAGATCCTGCGGGCTGCGAACATCAATCATCTCGCCGTCGGTCTTGTAGACGTGATAGTCCACCGAAGGGCTCGTGGCAATCAGGTCCAGGTTGAACTCGCGCTCCAGGCGCTCCTTGACGACCTCCATATGCAGCAGGCCCAAGAAGCCGACGCGGAAACCAAAGCCGAGCGCCACCGAAGTCTCGGGCTCCCACACCAACGACGGGTCGTTGACATGCAGCTTATCGAGAGCGTCGCGCAGGTTCTCGTAATCCTTGTTGTCGATCGGGAACAGGCCCGTGTAGACCATGGGCTTGGCCTCGCGATAGCCGGGAAGCGGCTCGGGGCAGGGATTCGACGCCCACGTGAGGGTATCGCCCACGTGCACGGCCTCGGGATCCTTCAGGCCCGTGACCACGTAGCCCACCTCGCCGACCGTCAGTGCGTCGACCGGTGTCTCGGCGGGACGCTTGACGCCCACGCCGTCGACCAAGAAGTCGCCCTCGGCCTGCATCATAAGCAGGGTATCGCCCTTTTTGATGGAGCCGTCAAAGACACGGACCGTGGCAACGACGCCGCGGTACTCATCAAAATACGAGTCCAGGATGAGCGCCTTGAGCGGCGCGTTTGCATCGCCCTTGGGCGGAGAGATCAAAAAGACGATGGACTCCAGCAGATCGTGGATGCCCTCGCCGGTCTTGCCCGATACGCATACGGCATCGTCGGCAGGGATCGCCAGGTCGTCCTCGATCTCGGTCTTGACCTCGTCGGGGTGTGCCGACGGCAGGTCGATCTTATTGATGGCGGGCACGATATCCAAGTTGGCGTTCATGGCGAGCGTCGCGTTGGAGACGGTCTGCGCCTCGACGCCCTGCGTGGCGTCGACGACAAGCACCGCACCCTCGCAGGCGGCAAGCGAACGCGAGACCTCATAGGTAAAGTCCACGTGGCCCGGCGTATCGATCAGGTTGAACTGATACGTCTCGCCATCGTCGGCGTCATAGGAGACACGAACGGCATTGGACTTGATCGTGATGCCGCGCTCGCGCTCAATATCCATGGTATCGAGCAGCTGCGACTCCATGTCGCGCTCGTCGACGGTATGGGTGAGCTCGAGGATGCGGTCACTAATCGTGGACTTGCCATGGTCAATGTGCGCAACGATCGAGAAGTTGCGGATGTGGGAAATGTCAATTGAAGTATTCATGCGGACTATCTTACCCGAGCGGTACAAAAAATGGAGCCTGTTCCATAAAACAGGCTCCATTTATGCGCGTAATCTGTGTGGTGTGAAATTTACAACTTAGGCGTTGATGCTGTTCACGAGCTTGGCAAGACCGGACTTGCGGTTGGAAGCCTGGTTCTTGTGGATAACATGCTTGGCGGCAGCCATGTCGAGACGCTTGGTGACGGTCTTGAGGGCAGCCTGGGCCTTCTCGGCGTCGCCCTCGGCGACGGCGGACTGGACGTGCTTGGTCAGCGTCTTGAGCTCGGACTTGACAGCCTTGTTACGCATGCGAGCTGCCTCATTGGTGCGGATACGCTTCTTCTGAGACTTGATGTTTGCCACTTCTGGAGTTCCTTTCGAGTTCCTTGCAAAAAATGTATGACACCTCTGAGACACGGTGAGGTCATGCAAGCGCCTACTATAGCACGCTCCCCCTCAAAGGGATAGAACGAATTTGTCAAATAGGCAGGTATCATCACGATTTTCTCAAGATGTTCGTAATCCAGAGCAAAAGCGCGGTCTGGGAATCAGCCGAACCCTTCAGTGCGAGCTCCACATCGACCGCGCCCTCGAGCGCAGCGACAAGCTCGGTCATCGAAAAACGACGAGCCCAGGTCAGGTGATTCTTGACCTGCCAAGACTGGAGCTTGAGCGTCGCGGCAAGCTCGCGGCCCTGTCCACGCGCATCGAGTGCCTTGGCGACGATAAGCTCGCGAATGCGTCCGCACAGCAGCGTGTAGGTCCACACATAGCTCTTGGTGGGTAGCAGCCCAAAGAGCTCAAGCGAGCGGCGCATATCACGAGCCGAGACCGCGTTGAGAAAATCCCAGGGCTGGACTTCGGCCGTGCGCACGATCCAGCGTTCCACATCGGAAAGCTCAATTTGCGGTGCCTCGACCATCTGGGCAAGCTTGGCCAAGTCGTTATCGAGCATGCGGGTGTTCTCGCCCGAGCGCGAAACGAGTTCCTCGGCGGCCGCCGTCGAGATGGACTTTCCGTGCTGCGTCGCCATCTGCTGCACGCGGCGCGGGAGCTCCCAGCGCTTGGTGCCCGAACAGTCGATCACGGCCTTCTTGTCAATCTTGGCGATCGCCTTGTACAGACGCGTGTTCTTGGCAAGCGAATCAGCGATGACGAGACAGACCGTCGTGGGACTGGGACTCGCCAGATACTCAACAAGCGGCTCGGAGATCACTTTGGCAAGTTTTGAGCAGCCGTCAAGGATTACCAGGCGAAACTCGCTGCCCATGGGAAAGGTGTTGAGCGAACCGATAATCGACTCGATATCGGGGTCTTTGGTCATATCGCGCTCGTCGAGGTTGAACTCGACCATGCCCGTCTTTTCCAGACGCGCCTTCATACGCGAGACGGCGTGGTCGCGTTTGACTCCGTCGGTACCGACGATCAGATACGCCGGCAAAAGACCGGTTTCGGACATCGCGCTCCCCTCCCGCGGGCTCTCGTGTTCGTACTGTGCCATTCTAGCCCACGGGTTGGTCCCGCGCCAACGGCAGCATCACGGTCGCTGACATCGCATGGCAAAACCGGTTGCAGTCGGCGAAACAGTGATGTCTCCCTGTTCGATGGTGCATGCGAACGCGCCACCCGCATCGCGAACGGCATCGATGCAGGCATCGGATGGATGACCGTAGCGGTTGCCCTCGCCCGCACTCGCGATAGAGAGCTCGGGGTTAAGCGTTTCCAGCAGCTCTGTGTCGACGGAAACTTTTGAGCCGTGATGCCCCAGCTTGAGCACATCGATATCACCCACCTCCTGTACAAATTCGCGCTCCTGATCGAGCTCGGCATCACCGGTGAGGAGCACGCGCAGGCTCTTGCCTTCCTGAGCATAGGAGAGCAGCAAGACAAGCGAGTCCTCATTGCCCTCGCCATCCACTGTGTCAAACGGCCACATAACACGAGCCCGAAATGCGCCGATATCGACCGTGTCTCCGCGGGCCACCTGCCGATACGTAACGCCGGGGCGATTCAGAACCTCAGCAGGCGCGCCTTCTAGCGCATCGGCCGCGACCGCAATGGTTCCAACCGAAAACTGATCGAGCACATCGGGAAGACCACCCCAATGGTCTTCGTCCCAATGCGTCACGAAGACGGCGTCGATATGGTGGACATTGTTGCGAACCAACGCCGACACCACGCGCTCATCGAGCCCACAGTCGACGAGCGCCACGGTGCCACCCTGACGAGCCAGAATCGCATCGGCCTGGCCAACATCGAGGACCGTTACCGAAGGCGGTGCGCATCGATCCCAATAGACATACGGAACACCCGCTGCAAGTATCAAGCACAACAGCCCCACTGCCATGGGCCGTGCGCAGGGGCGTGGCCACCAGACCAAGAGGACGGCCAGCGCAAACGGCACCACGTATACCAAGGGTGTACCGGGCGGCACGCTTACGGATGCGCCCGGAACGGCAGCAAAGAGCTGCTCAAAGAACAGGGCGCAGCGAGCGACAATCATGGGCACCACGAGCGCCCCGTGACGCAACAGCGGCACAAGCGAGCAGGGCACCAGCACAATCGATATAGCGAGCAGCACGCTTATCACCGGACCGATCACGGCATTTGCGAGCGGGGCAATGAGCGAAAACGTCTCAAATGCGGGAATCGTAACGGGAAGTGTCGCCAGCTGCGAGCACAGCGTGACAGACAAAATACTGGCGACGCCCGATGGTACACCCAACTCGCCCAAGGCGTAGGTGGCGTAGGGGCAAAAACAAAGGATGGCAAAAACACTGGCGCACGAAAGCTGAAAACCCATCTCGAACAATACCGTCGGCCGCAGCAGCACAAAAACTGCCATAGTCAAAAATAGGGCCGAGAGGCCATGCCGACGACGCCCGGCGCCGTTGGCGACAAGCGACGCCGCCACCATGCAGCACGCGCGCACGGCCGAGGGCGAGGCGCCCGTAAAAACGACATAGGCAGCGAGGGCCAGCAACAACAGTCCCCGCTGCAGCCCACGAGAGAAGCGCGTCTTTTGCAGGGCGCTCTCAATCACAAACCCCACGATGGCAAGATGGCTGCCCGAGACGGCGATGAGATGCGCAGTGCCCGTTACCGAAAACCAATCACCCGCCGGTTGAGCGCGCAGTTCGGACGAGCGTCCGCAGGCAACGCCGGCAATGAGCGAGCGCGCCGGGTCGATCTCGGGCGCGATAACGGCAAGGAGCTCGTTTCGAAGCCAAAGCAACGGCCCTGGAGAGCCCTCGTCGACCGATACCAACCGGACAACTTTAACCTTTCGAAGCTCGCCCCGAAGCACGCGCGAACGCCCATACGCATCATTCTCAAAGCGCGAAATTCGACCGATAACACGTACATGCGAACCCGCGTCGAGCTCACGATCGCACGACAGCCGTACCTGACCCAAACGCTTTTCGCCCACATACGCATCGCAGGTATAGGAGTACGCACCGTCATTGATGGACGGGTCGCCGCGCACAACAAACTCGAGACTGCTCGCAGCCCGATTATCCAATGCCCTCGAAGCGCGCAGCGCCCCTATCGCCCAACCAGCGGACACGACCGCCCCCGCCACGAGGCCGAGAGCAGCGGCATACAGCCATCGCTTCCATCGCACAAGACGCATGCAGGACCGAGCCAATACGATGCACGCCGCAGCCGCAACGGGAATGGCCATAAGCAATATAACGGGCGCTGCCCGCTCTCCCAGCAGCACATCGGCTGCCACGTTAAGCACCAAGCCACAGCTCGCACACAAACCGGCACAAAGGACCATCGTCCACGGCATCAAGGGCCGCGGTGGCATCACATGCTCGCGCTCGGTCGCACTCATACGCAGATGCAATCTTTGATTTTGGCGAGCTTCTTCTCACCGATCCCCGATACGCGCATAAGGTCATCAACCGAGGCAAAGGCCCCGTTTTGCGTCCGTTCGTCGATAATTGACTGGGCCATAGAAGGCCCGATGCCCGAAAGCGTCTGCAGCTCCGCCGCACTTGCCGTATTGATGTTCACGAGCCCCGACGAAGACCCCGCACCAGGAGTCGTGGCAGCACCGCTTTCGGCCCCGCCGACCGCCACAGCCGCTTGTTGCTCCCCCACCGTCGGCACATAGATCTTTTGACCATCTGTGATCTTGGACGCACGATTAAGCCCTGTCACATCCGCCTCGGCCGTAAGCCCTCCGGCAGCATCGATTGCCTGGGATACCCGCGCTCCGCCTTTGAGCCGGTACACGCCAGGCCTCACAACGGCGCCATCCACATCGACGTACACCTCGGCAGCAGAAGAACTCTTGGCAGACGACTCATCGGCATCATCAGGTGACACATCCCCGTCCCCTCGCACATCCGAGGCGCCTGCCTCGTCACTACGCTCAAACGACACGTTGCTGGAATGGCCACCAAAATTTGCCATCGCCAGGCCACTCGCAGCGGCAATGGCAACCAGAATCGCCACGACCACCGCCTTATGGCCGAGCAGCTTTTCTGCCCAGCGGTCCATCCGTTTAACCCGTTCGTGTTGCTCGCGCTGCGCCATAGCAAACACCTCCCAACACCATCGTGTCAGGAAACGAGCGCCGCAGACTCCGCACGCCCACACCAGTTTCCACGGTCAAACCAAAAGCTGACCAAAACCTTGCTGAAAAGTGTCCATTTATTCAGGCAGACGTCGACAGATGAACCGTTTGTCGCCTAATGCCCAGATAGAAAAAGACCGACGATGCAAAATCACCGCCGGTCTATACACAATATTATTCGTGATCTTGGTAAATCTCACGTGGAGCGAGCTCGGAATGTTTGCGTTTTAAGGTCTTAGGGGCCTTATACGTGTTGCTCTCGAAGTCGATATACTCGGTCTGTTTGAGCAAACGCTCAATCATCTCCTCGTGATCGAACAGCTCCCAGGCCTCATGCACGGCATCGAGCTTGGCATGCGTCTCGGGACGGCGCGGCATAAACAGCGTGCAGCAATCGGGAGCCGCCTCGGTCGAGATATCAAACGTGCCGATCTCCTGGGCACGCGCGATGATCTCCTGCTTATCAGAACCAATGAGCGGACGGAACACGGGAATCTTCACGGCCTCGTTGACGGCCATGATGTTCTCAAGCGTCTGGGAGGCAACCTGACCAAGCGACTCGCCCGTCACAATGGCCTTGGCGCCCTCGATATGCGCGATGCGCTCAGCAACCGAATACATAATGCGGCGATACATGATCACACGCAGGTTGCTGGGGCAGGTGACCGAAATCTCACGCTGGCAGTCGCCAAACGGCACCACATACAGGCGGCCGATCTGGACACCCGGCTCAAGCGCACGGATGATGTCCTGCACCAAATACTCGCTCGTATCGGGTGTCTGCGGACGACCGGAGAAATGTACCGGCACGCACACCGCGCCGCGACGCGCGAGCATCCAGGTCGCCACCGGGGAATCGATACCCGACGACAGCAACGTCACGACCTTGCCGGCAGACCCCACCGGAAGGCCACCCACACCGCGCTCAGAGCGCGCATACACATAGACGCTACCCTGGACCACCAGCACGTGCACCATCGCGTCGGGGTCGTGCATCTGGACCTTTTTATCGGGAAACGCCTCGCACAGCACCTCGCCTACCTGCCGATTGATATCAATCGAGGTGAGCTCATAGTCGGTGTTCGAGCGCTTGGCGTGAACCTTAAACGACTCGAAGGGACCAAACTCGCGCAGCGCCTTCACGGCGGCGGCGCAGTACTCCTGCGGGTCGCGGTTCGTGTGATATGCCAGGGACACGCGGGCAACGCCGGGGACGGTGCGAATGACGCGCGCCGCCTCGTCGGCCTGATGCTCGTTAAAGGTCACGAGGATATAACCGGAAATTCGAGACACGGCATTCACGGAAAAGGCGGCCAAGGCCGCCTTGATGTTATCCATGAGGATATGCTCAAAATGTGCGCGGTTCTTGCCCTTCAGTCCAACCTCGTGATAGTGGACCAGGCAGACGCGGGCTGCCATTTAGGCTTCAGCAACCTTGTGGCCGAGCGCCTTCTCGTAACGGGCCTCGTCGTAGGAGATATCGCCGTCGACAATCTCGTCCATAGCCATCGAGATGGTATCGGCGCCGGAGAGCGCAATGGTGATGTCGTCGACATCCTGGACGGCGAGCACACGGTTGTGCTGGCCACGCAGCATGCTGTTAATATCGCAGGCGCGCTTAGAGGCAAGCGAGGCGAGCAGGAAGCGGTTGTGATCGGTCTTCTCCAGAAGATCGTCAATGCAAGGCTTTACAACGGACACGGACCTCAGATCCTTTCATGCATATCGAGAACGCGAACGAGCTCATCGGTCGCGCGGTCGAGATCGTCATTCACCACGACGTCGTCGTAGCGGTCGGCAAGGGCAAGTTCATCGGCGGCGTTTGTCATACGCAGCTCAATCGTCTCGGGCGTCTCGGTACCGCGACCGACCAGGCGATCGCGAAGCACCTCGAGCGAAGGCGGCTTGATAAAGATCAACACGGCCTCGGGGAAACGCTCCTTGACCTGCAGGGCGCCCTGGACATCAATCTCCAAGATCAGAGACGAGCCAGAGGCGAGCTTGGATGTGACCTCGCTCACCAACGTGCCGTAGCAGTTGCCGTGGACCTCAGCCCACTCAACAAACTCACCGTTTGCCACGCGGCGGTCGAACTCCTCGCGCGTCAGGAAAAAGTAGTTGACGCCGTCGACCTCACCTTTGCGTGGTGCTCGCGTGGTAGCCGAAACCGTCAGGCCCAGGTTCGAGCGACGCTCGCGCACACGAGTGACGAGCGTGCCCTTCCCTGCACCTGACGGTCCAGAAATCACAAAGAGCTTTGAATCCTGAGCGCTCACTTATTTGGTCAGCTGCTCGAGAAGCTGCTCGCGCTGACGGACACCGAGGCCCTGGACGCGACGGGTAGCGGAGATGCCGAGCTCCTCCATGATCTTGGCGGCCTTGGCCTTGCCATAACCGGGCAGAGACTCGATGAGGGGGGAAACCTTCATGCGGGAAGCGATGGGGTCATCGGAGTTGAGCACGGACTCGAGGGACTTCTCGCCCTTCTTGATCTGCTCGCGAAGCTCAGCGCGAGCGTGACGTGCGGCGGCAGCCTTCTCAAGAGCCTGCTTGCGCTGCTCGTCGGTAAGCTGAGGGAGTGCCATTCGAACCTCCAAATAGTTGGGTTATATCTGATTCAATAATTGGCATTTTAGCACGTCAAACGCACTAAATGCCCAATCGACGGCACCATAGGTTAGACGATACCTGCGAAAAGTGCAATATACGGAGGTCAAAGTTAAGCCCCTGACCTGCGATTCCACACAAAGGATGGGAAAGTTTTCGCAGGCACAGGGGCTAATTTGTGCTAATGAGACCCAAAAGTGGTGACTTGAGGGAAACTTTTAGGCGACGTTTTCGACCAGCTCGGCAACGATAGCGTCAAAGGCGGCAACCGGGTCGTCGGCACCGGTGATGGGTCGGCCCACCACGATGTGGCTCGCACCGCGCTCGATAGCCTGGGAGGGCGTCGCCACGCGGGATTGATCGCCCAGGGCGGCGCCAACCGGACGCACGCCCGGAGTCACGATCAGCGCGTCGGGGCCCAGCAGCTCGCGCATGTCATGGGCCTCCATCGGCGAGCACACGATGCCGTCGATGCCGTTGGCCTGGGCAAGCTTTGCCAGACGGGCGGCTTCCTCGGCCACAGGCGACTCAACGCCGATCTCGGCCAGCGAATCCTGGTTCATGCTCGTGAGCACGGTGATGGCAACGAGCTTGGCGCGGTCCTCGCGCGCCTCCTCGGCACCCTCACGGCACGCAGCGAGCATAGCACCTGAGCCCAGACCGTGGACCGAAAGCAGGTCGGCGCCGGCAAGCGAGGCAGAACGGGCGGCACCGCGCACCTGATGCGGAATGTCATGAAACTTGAGGTCGAGAAAGACCTTAAAGCCCAAGTCCTTGAACGTCTTGACGATCTCGGGGCCCTCGGCGTAATAAAGCGTCATGCCAACCTTAAGCCAAGCGGCGTGACCAGAAAGCTCGTGGGCGAGCTCGAGCGCACGCTCACGGTCGCAGTCGAGGGCGACGATAACGCGGTCGCGGGCATCGTTTTCTAGCATTCGAAAGCACCTACCAGCTCGTTGATGTCCTTCACGCCCTGGGACTCCGCCCAAGCCTCGAGCTCACGTGCGATCTTAATCGAAGCGCACGGATCGACGAAGTTGGCCATGCCGACCGACACGCAGGTGGCGCCGGCCAGGATAAACTCGGCCGCATCTTCGCCCGTCATGACGCCACCGACACCGTTGATGGGGATATCGACGGCCTGAGCGACCTCCCAGACCATGCGCACGGCGATGTGGTGGCACAGCGGGCCCGAAAGGCCGCCCTTGGGCTTGGCCACGCGGGACTTGCGGGTGTGAACGTCGATGGCCATGCCCTGGATAGAGTTGATGACCGAAAGGCCGTCGGCGCCGGCGGCCTCGAGAGCCTTCGCAATCTCGGCGACGTTAACCGGAGCCATCTTTACGAACAGCGGCTTATCGGTCACCTTACGGCAGGCATAACGGCAGAGGCGCCCTCGGGCGAGGAGCCCATGGCGGCACCGCCGGCGGCGATATTGGGGCAGCTCACGTTGATCTCGTAGCCGGCAGCCCAGGGGCACAGCTCGACATACATCTCGAGCGCGCGGACAAACTCCTCGACGGAGTGACCGGCGACCTGGCAGATGACCTGGCAACCGTCCTTGGAGAGCTGCTCGAGCCACGGACCGGACTCACGGGCAAAGGCAGCCACGCCGGGGTTCTGAAGGCCCACGGAGTTGATCATGCCGCCCGGGATCTCAGCCATGCGGGGCGCGGGGTTGCCGGGCCAGGGCTCGGCAGCACAACCCTTGGTGGTGATGGCGCCCAGCTGGGAGACATCGAAGAAGTTCTGGAACTGCCAACCGTAGCCAAAGGTACCGGCTGCGGTGTTGATGGGGTTTTGCATCTTGACGCCGCCGAAATCGACGGCCATGTTCACAGTACCCACTAGAAGACCACCACCTTGGAAGCATCGAACACGGGGCCGCACATGCAGGCGCCCTTCATACCGTCGACCGTCTCGACATTGCAGGTGTTGCAGGCGCCAAAGCCACAGCTCATCATGCGCTCGAGCGACACCTCGCAGTACGCACCGGCCTCGGCAGCAGCGGCGGCGACCTTCTTCATCATGACGGCGGGACCGCAGCTGGCGACGTAGTCGTAGCCGCCCTCGCCGAGCAGCTCGGCGGCAGGATCGGTGCAAAAACCGTGCGTGCCGAGCGAGCCGTCGTCGGTGCAAACGTCGACCGTATCGCACAGAGCGCGGAACTCATCGATACCCACAGCCTTGGACGCGGTGCCAAAGCCCAGGCACACGTCGACGGCCACACCCTGCTCGGCAAGCTTACCGGCAAGGCACAGCACGGGCGGAACACCGATGCCGCCCGCAACGAGCAGCGCTTTCCTGGTGCCCTCGGGCACAAGCCAGCCGCGTCCGCCGGGGCCCAGCAGATTAGAGGTGGAACCGGGGGCCATCTGCGACAGACGACGGGTGTCGTCGCCCACGACGGCGTACCACAGCTCGACGGTGCCGGCCTGGGCGTCGGCGCGATAGAAGCTCAGGGGCACGCGAAGCAGCGAGGACGCATCACCGGGCACGGCAATGTTCACAAACTGACCGGGCTTGAGCGCACTTGCAAGCTTGGGGGCCGAGATGACGAGCGAGAAGATGCCGTCGGCAATCTCCCGGTTCGAGACGACCTCAAAGTCGTGCATGCGTGCAGTGGAAGGTGTGGGCATAGACGCTCCAATCCCCCATGCGGTTGCATGGTCAAAACGAACAGAAAGCGCGGCACCGCAAGGGCACCGCGCACAAAAGCGATAAGGCTATGCTAGCAGATGCAGCCGTCGGCGAGCGTCTGCTTACCGCCGACAAACACATCGGTGGCACGACCAGTGAGCGTGCGGCCGGCAAAACCGGAGTTCTCGGCACGCGACTCGTATCCATCCTCGCCGACCGTCCAGGTGGCGGACGCGTCGAACACGGTCAGGTCGGCAACGGAGCCCGCCTTGACCTGAACCTGGTCGAGGCCCAGGATCTCACGCGGCTTGATGGCCATGAGCTCGACCATGCGGCCCATACTCATCTTGCCCGTGTTGACCAGCTCGGTGAGTACGAGCGACAGCGAGGTCTCGAGGCCGATCATGCCAAAGGGCGCAAGCTCGAACTCGCGCGCCTTCTCCCACGGGGTGTGGGGAGCGTGATCGGTGACGATAGCGTCGACGGTGCCGTCGATGACGCCCTGACGGATGGCCTCGGCGTCCTCGTCGGTGCGCAGCGGCGGGTTGACCTTGAGCGAGGTGTTGTAGGTCTCGTCCAGGTCGTTCTCGGTCAGGAACATGTGGTGCGGAGTGGCCTCGCAGGTAACCTGAACACCAGCGGCCTTACCGGCACGCACGATCTCCAGGCCATGGGCGGTGGAGATGTGCTGAATGTGCAGCTTGGCGCCGGTCAGCTTGGCGATCTCGATGTCGCGAGCGATCTGGAGCTCCTCGCCGGCAGCCGGCCAGCCCTCGAGAGCCAGACGGGTCGAGACCTTGCCCTCGTTGATCTGGCCGTGGCCGACCAGGTCCTCGTCCTGGCAGTGGCTCATAAAGACCTTGCCGAACATCTTGCCGTAGTCCATGCAGCGACGGAGCATGCCCGCGCCCTGCACGCCGCGACCGTCGTCGGTGAAGGCGACGGCGCCGTGGGCGACCATATCACCCATCTCGGACATGGCCTCGCCCTTAAGACCGCGGGTCATGGCGCCCGACGGATAGACGCGGCAGTGACCGACCTCGGCAGCACGGGACTTGACGAACTCCACGACGGTGCCGTTATCGGTGACGGGATCGGTGTTGGGCATGGCGCACACGCCGGTAAAGCCGCCCTTGGCAGCAGCGCGGGTGCCGCTCTCGATGTCCTCTTTGACCTCGTAGCCGGGCTCACGAAGGTGAACGTGCATATCCACCAGGCCGGGGACGAGGTACTTGCCGGAAAGGTCGCGGACCTCGGCTCCCTCGACGGCGAGATTCTCGCCGACCTCGGCGATCTTATCGCCGTCAATCAGGACGTCAACGACACCGTCAAGCTCGACGGACGGGTCGACGACGTGGGCATTCTTAAGAAGCAAGGCCATTATCGGCACCTCCAAGCAGCAGATACAGGATAGCCATACGCACGCAGATACCGGCGTAGACCTGCTCCAGGATGACGGAGCGTTGCGGGTGGTCGGCCATATAGGAGTCGAACTCGACGCCGCGGTTGATGGGGCCCGGGTGGCAGATGATCGCATCGGGCTTCATGAGCTTCTCGCGGTCCTTGGTCAGACCGAAGAGCTTGTGGTACTCACGAATGGTCGGGAACGGGGCACCCTCGAGGCGCTCCTGCTGCACGCGCAGCATGTAGACGACGTCCAGCTCGGGCAGGACGGAATCGAGGTCGCTCGTCACGTGGTCGCAGCCCAGGACCTCGGGCGCCGGCGGCAGCAGCGTGCCGGGGGCGACGGCGTAGGTCTCGCAGCCCATGATCTTAAGGGCGGGGATCAGCGAACCGCAAACACGGGAGTGCGCGATATCGCCGACGACGGCGACCTTCAGACCGTGGAAGTCGCCCTTGTGCTCCCAGATGGTGTACAGGTCGAGCAGGGCCTGCGTGGGATGGTTGTGCTTGCCGTCGCCGGCGCAGATGACGCTCGCGGGCGAGTTCTGCGTGACGATGTAGGGAGCACCGGCGTGCTTATCTCGCACGACGATGCAGTCGATCTTATAGGCGTTGAGGGTCTCGACGGTGTCGACGAGGCTCTCGCCCTTGACCGTGGAGGTCGAGGAGCCGCCAAAGTTGAGGCTGTCGGCCGAAAGACGCTTCTCGGCGAGCTCGAAGGAGCTGCGGGTGCGCGTCGAGGGCTCGTTGAACATGTTGACGATGGTCTTGCCCTTGAGCGTGGGGACCTTCTTGATCGCACGCTCGTTGACCTCGGAGAACGCCTTGGCGGTCTCGAGGATGAGCTTGATGTCCTCTTCGGAGTACTCGGTAATGTCGATCAGGTGCTTATGGTTGAACGCCACGGTACTACTCACCTCCCAGCGGCGCGGAGCCCACGTGGGAACCCGGCGCGACGTCGTTAATCTCGACAGCGGTGTGGCCGTCGACTTCCTTCATATATAGGTGCACGTTCTCCTCATGCGACGAGGGAACGTTCTTGCCGACAAAGTCCGGCGAGATGGGGAGCTCGCGGTGGCCGCGGTCAACGAGGACTGCCAGCTCGATGCGGCTCGGACGGCCCAGGTCCATGACGGCGTCGAGAGCGGCGCGAATGGTACGGCCCGTATACAGGATGTCGTCCACCAGCACGACGCGCTTGCCGTCGACGCTAAAGGGAATGTTGGTGGCGTGGATCGCGGGAGCGAAATTGGTAGCGTAGTCATCGCGGTAGAAGCTGATGTCGAGGCTGCCGAGCGGTACGTCGACGCCCTCGATCTCCTTGATCTCCTCGGCGAGCTTCTTTGCCAGAAGGTCGCCGCGCGTGACGATGCCGACCAGAGCGAGGTCTTCACAGCCCTCGTTGCGCTCGAGAATCTCGTGCGCGATGCGGGTCATCGCTCGATTGACGGCGGTCTCGTCCATGATGACCGCCTTGGGGGAAGTCGTGCCCATCGATCTCCTTCCTCACATGTCTTGACTGCTGACACAGTCAAAAAAAATAGATGCCCGACCGCTCAAAGCGGACCAGACACCCACAGGAAGGGCTGCTCTTTGGCAGCTATGTAATTCCATGTGGGTATCTCGTACCCCTTTAATGGTCAAGGGATAGTGTAGCCAACCTCGAGCTTAATTGCGAGCATAAATACAGGGCAATCCGTAAACGGAGCCCAATGCTCAATAAACCTATATATATTTGTGGGACGAGCTTGAAAACGTACGCACGAGCTGGCATAATCCCCTCTGCTGCACGCAAATCGGATCTACGTCCAGGGCCGTGGCGTGAGCACTATCGCCAAAAGAGAAATATCTCTGTGTAGATTACGCACAGGGAACTGCTTCTGTGCTATAGTTCAGGCTTGTTTGTTAACGCGACATGTTCGTTTGTCGCCCAAGGAGGGTCAGTTATGTCCAAAGTTTGCGAAGTTTGCGGTAGGCACCCCGTTGCCGGTCGCTCCATCAGCCACTCTCACCGCGTCACCAACCGTAAGTTCCGCCCCAACATCCAGCGCGTCTACGTGGTCGTCGATGGTCACCGTCGCAAGATGAACGTTTGCTCCACCTGCCTCAAGTCCGGCAAGGTTGCGCGCTCCTAAATAAGGTCTTACCAACAAGTACCTCGGACTCTCCGGGTCAAAGACCTCGCGTTCACATAGAACTTACCAAAGGCGTCCTCCCCAACGGAGGGCGCCTTTTTGCACTCATTTGGGACAGACTTACATGAGTGAAAGCGCTCATATAAGTCGATCCCCAATGAACGAGGCGATACACTGGTAATTAGTTTGCTTAAAACGTTTCATTTTATTGAAGCGTTTTAGTGTGCCTTTTAGAGGAATCTGACCGTTCGCCGAATAATTTCTTGCTATCATGCAAGGCGTAGGGTAAATCTCCGATCGCAAGGAGACACAAATGGTGAAAAAGTCACCGGAAAACACTACTCCCGCAATTGTGGACAACGTAGAGGCGCTTGAGGCTAAGCTCGCTCAGATGCGAGAGGCCCAGGCGCTTTTTGCTACGTACACGCAGGAGCAGGTCGACAAGATCTTCTATGAGGCCGCCATGGCCGCCAACAAGGCTCGTATCCCGTTGGCGAAGATGGCCATCGAGGAGACCGGCCGCGGCGTTCTTGAGGATAAGGTCATCAAGAACCACTACGCCGCAGAGTACATCTACAACGCTTACAAGAACACCAAGACCTGTGGTGTCCTGGAGCGCGACGAGGCTTACGGCATCACCAAGATCGCCGAGCCCATCGGCATCGTGGGCGCCGTCATCCCGACGACCAACCCCACCTCCACCGCGATCTTCAAGACGCTGATCAGCCTGAAGACCCGCAACGGCATCATCATCTCCCCGCACCCGGCAGCCGCCAAGTGCACCATCGCCGCCGCCAAGCTCGTGCTTGACGCCGCCGTCAAGGCCGGCGCCCCCGAGGGCATCATCGGCTGGGTCGATGTCCCCTCCATCGAGCTGACCAACATGGTCATGCGCGACGTCGACATCATCCTCGCCACCGGTGGCCCGGGCATGGTCAAGGCCGCTTACTCCTCGGGCAAGCCCGCCCTGGGCGTTGGCGCCGGTAACACCCCGGTCATCATCGACGACACCGCCGATGTGCTGCTCGCCGTCAACTCCATCATCCACTCCAAGACCTTCGACAACGGCATGATCTGCGCTTCCGAGCAGTCCGTGACCGTCATCGACACCATCTATGACCAGGTTAAGGCCGAGTTCCAGAAGCGCGGCTGCTACTTCGTCAAGCAGGGTGCCGAGATGGAGGCCCTGCGTGCCGCCATGTTCAAGAACGGCGCTCTCGACCACCGCATCCCCGGCATGGCCGCCGCCAAGATCGCCGAGCTCGCCGGCATCGAGGTTCCCGCCAAGACCAAGATCCTGATCGCCGAGGTCACCTCCACCGACCCCGCCAAGGAGGAGTTCTCCCACGAGAAGCTCTCCCCGGTCCTGGCCATGTACCACGCCAAGGACTTCCAGGAGGCCGTCGACAAGGCCGAGCACCTGGTACTCGCCGGTGGCCCGGGCCACACCGCCTCTCTGTACGTGCACCCCGCCCAGGCCGAGAAGATCAGCCTGTTCGAGCACGTCATGAAGGCCTGCCGTATCGTCATCAACACCCCGTCTTCGCACGGTGGCATCGGTGACCTGTACAACTTTGGCATGAAGCCGTCTCTGACCCTGGGCTGCGGCTCCTGGGGCGGCAACTCCGTCTCCGAGAACGTTGGGGTGAAGCACTTGATCAACGTTAAGACTGTGGCCGAGCGCCGTGAGAACATGCTGTGGTTCCGCGCTCCCGAGAAGGTCTACTTCAAGAAGGGTTCCACGCCCGTCGCCCTCGACGAGCTGGGCAACGTCATGGGCAAGAAGCGCGCCTTCATCGTCACCGACCAGTTCCTCTTCAAGAATGGCAACACCCGCGCCATCGAGGCCAAGCTCGACGAGATGGGCATCGCCCACGACTGCTTCTATGACGTCGAGCCCGATCCGTCGCTGCAGTGCGCACGTCGCGGCGCCAAGCAGATGGCCCTCTTTGAGCCGGACGTCATCATCGCCGTCGGCGGTGGCTCCGCTATGGACGCCGGCAAGATCATGTGGATGATGTACGAGCACCCCGAGTGCAAGTTTGAGGACATGGCCATGGACTTCATGGACATCCGCAAGCGTATCTTCACCTTCCCCGAGATGGGCAAGAAGGCCTACTTTGTCGCCGTCCCGACCTCCTCGGGTACCGGCTCCGAGTGCACGCCGTTCGCCATCATCACCGACAAGGAGACCGGCATCAAGTGGCCGCTCGCCGACTACGCGCTGCTCCCCAACATGGCTATCGTCGACGCCGACAACTGCATGACCGCCCCGCGCGGCCTGACCGCTGCCTCCGGCATCGACGTCATGACCCACGCCATCGAGTCCTACGTCTCCATCATGGCTTCCGACTACACCAAGGGCCTCTCCGAGCGCGCTGCTAAGCTCGTCTTCGAGAACCTACCCTCCAGCTTCACGAACGGCGCCAAGGACCCGCATGCCCGCGAGGAGATGCACAACGCCTCTTGCATGGCCGGTATGGCCTTCGCCAACGCCTTCCTGGGCCTCAACCACTCCATGGCTCACAAGCTCGGCGCCTTCCATCACCTGCCCCACGGCCTCGCCAACGCCGTCATCCTGACTCGCGTCATGCGCTACAACGCCGCCGAGGCTCCCGTCAAGATGGGTACCTTCTCCCAGTATCCTTACCCCAACGCGCTGCACAACTACGCCGAGATGGCCAAGTACTGCGGCATCGAGGGCAAGGACGACAAGGAGGTCTTCGAGAACTTCATCACGAAGCTCGAGGAGCTCAAGGACTTCATCGGCGTCAAGAAGACCATCGCCGACTACGGTGTTGACGAGCAGTACTTCCTCGACACCCTCGACGAGATGACCGAGCAGGCATTCAACGACCAGTGCACCGGCGCTAACCCGCGCTACCCGCTCATGAGCGAGATCAAGGAGCTCTACCTGGACGCCTACTACGGCCGCGAGCCCCAGGACTACGCCGTCTGCTAGTTTTAGCACGGTTATTTGCGGCGGGGGTGCACGGGTGTACGCACGCCCCCGCCGTTGCTTCTATCGCATCGTTGAAAGGATGCAATCATGCTGCTCCCCGATTCCAAGACCGAGCTCGTCCGTCGCGGCAACAAGGTCGTTTACGACCTGGGCGACAAGATCGTCAAGGTCTTTAACGAGACCAAGCCCGTCTCCGACGTGTTCAACGAGGCTTTGAATCTTGCCCGCATCAACGAGTGCGGCATCCGCAGCCCCAAGGCTCTCGAGGTTTCTCAGCTCGAGAACGCCAACGGCTGGGCGCTCGTGACCGAGAAGGTTCCGGGCACCACGCTTGCCGAGAAGATGACTGCCGAGCCCCAGCGCTTTGGTGAGTACCTCGAGATGTTCGTCGACCTCCAGATCGAGATCCACGGCTACACCTCCCCGCTGCTCAACCGTCAGCGCGATAAGTTCGCCCGCATGATCGACAGCCTCGATCAGCTCAATGCCACTACGCGCTACAACCTTCAGGAGCGTCTGGACGGCATGACCAAGGAGTTCAAGGTCTGCCACGGCGACTTCAACCCCTCCAACGTCATCGTCGGCGAGGACGGCCAGCTGTACGTCTGCGACTGGGCACATGCCACCCAGGGCTCCCCTGCTGCCGACGTTGCCACCACCTACCTGCTCTTTGCCCTCAACAGCAAGGATCAGGCCGAGGCCTACCTGGAGCTCTACTGCGACCGCGCCGACATGCCCATGCAGGTCGTGCGTCAGTGGACGAGCATCGTCGCCGCTTCCGAGCTCGCTCGTAAGCGCAACGTGAACGATGAGTTCCTTAAGAACTGGATCGACGTCGTCGATTATCAGTAATATCTGAGCGATTTATTTCGCATCGGAGGCACAAGGGAAACCCCGCAGCTCATTTGGGCTGTGGGGTTTTCCTTTTAGCTACTAAAGATTCTTAGACGCAAAAGCGGCCCTACGCCTCTCCCTCGAGAGACGCAGGGCCGCTTCGAAAGCGCGCTCAACGCAGCGGGGCCAATTAACGGCGTGCTGCCTTCACAAGCTCGGCAACCTTGGCGACGACCTCATCGATCGCCACATCCTCGCGCTCGCCCGTAGCACGGTCCTTGAGCTCAACGGTACCGTTCTTAAGGCCGCGCTTGCCAAGAATCACCTGATACGGGAAGCCCATAAGGTCGTTGTCGGCAAACTTAAAGCCGGGACGCTCGTCACGGTCATCGACGACAACCTCGATGCCCTCGGCGCACAGGTCATCAACAATCTGCTCGCAAACGGTAGCGCACTCTTCCTTCTTGGGGTCGAGCGGAATCACCACGACCTCGTACGGGGCAACGGACACCGGCCAGACGATACCGTGCTCGTCGTTGTGCTGCTCCACGACGGCTGCGAGCGAGCGGGACACGCCAACGCCGTAGCAACCCATGATGAGCGGCTTCTCCTTGCCGTCCTCGTCCATAAAGGTGGCACCCATGGCCTCGGAATACTTAGTGCCCAGCTGGAAGACCTGGGAGACCTCGATACCGCGGGCAGCGGAGAGCGGCTTGCCGCAGTGCGGGCAGGGATCGCCGGCAACGACGGTGACCAGATCGGCCCACTCATCGACGGAGAAATCGCGCTCGGGGCAGGCGCCGGTAAAGTGATAGTCGACTTCGTTGGCACCGCAGGCCCACTGTTTGGACTCGCGCAGGCTCTCGTCGCAGACCAGACGAATACCCTCAGGCAGGTTAACCGGTCCGATAAAGCCCTTATGCAGACCGTAGGTCTGGAGCTCCTCGTCGGTCATC
>CAJKZP010000010.1:0-32050 GCA_905204415.1 uncultured Collinsella sp.
GGTATATGGGTGCGCGATCGGCGTCTTCAATTCAGAAGATATCAGTGCGGAATGTCCGCGAAGGTCAGCCCTCAGATCCTGCTACGACTACGCCCTCGGATTGTGCGGGCTGATGAAGAACGTGGTTGTGGGGGCCTTTTGTCCCCTTCGCTGTTTCGCGGCTTTGCCGCGAAACCTCGCGCCACTTTGGGGATGGATGGAGGTTTTGGCCGTTGCTGCCTTCTGTCCCCGTGCTTTGGGACTGGGTGCCTTTTTGGAGCGCTTCTTTATTCCTTATGCTGGATGAAATGCCCCATGTTTTTGTAAGGGTGCATACTCGTCTTATCAATGCATAGAATCTCGTATAGTGCGAGTAAGATATTACGCTGCCTGTTTTGTGTTTAGCAAAGATATAGTTTGCATAATCTGGTCTAATCCCTGCTCTATTAAAATAAAGTTGCACGTAAATGACGTAGATATGCTTGAGCTGGGATTCTTTACGCTGAGCGGGTAAAAGCGACCGTTCACCGTTCAACTGTTTTCAAAATGAATAAAATGAGCGATAAAGAGAATATAAACCTTAATAAACTCGCGTATCGCACGGGCGCGGGTTATTAATGGGTTGTAGGCCTTTTACAGAAAGGATTCCAGCAATGTCTAAGCCTCTTGGCAAGCCCGACCGTATCGTCGTCGCCCTTGGCGGCAACGCCCTCGGCAACAACCCCGTCGAGCAGATCGAGGCCGTGAGCAACACCGCCCACGCTCTCCTCGGCCTGATCGAGCAGGGCAACGAGATCATCATCACCCACGGCAACGGCCCGCAGGTCGGCATGATCCAGAACGCCTTCGCCGCCGCCCACGACGCCATCGGCACCCCCGAGATGCCGCTGCCCGAGTGCGGAGCCATGTCCCAGGGCTACATCGGCTATCACCTGCAGCAGGGCATCGGCCGCGAGATGCACAAGCGCTATAAGCGCTGGCACGCCGCCACCGTCGTCACCCAGATCGAGTGCGACCCCGACGATCCCGCGTTCAAGAACCCGACCAAGCCGATCGGCCCCTTCTACACCGAGGAGCAGGCCAAGGAGTTCATGGCCGAGGATCCCTCCAAGGTCTTCGTCGAGGATTCCGGCCGCGGCTGGCGTCGCGTCGTCGCTTCCCCCGATCCCAAGAAGATCGTCGAGGCCGACTCCATCCTCAACCTGCTCGATAACGAGTTCATCGTCATCGCCTGCGGTGGCGGCGGCATCCCCGTCGTCCGCGACTACGAGAACAAGGGCTGCTACAAGGGCGTCCCCGCCGTCATCGACAAGGACCTGGGCGGCGAGCTGCTGGCCGAGGACTGCGACGCCGACGTTCTGTTCCTGCTGACCGCCGTTGAGCATGTCGCCATCAACTTTGGCAAGCCCAACCAGGAGGAGCTCGAGGACCTCACCGCCGACGAGGCCGAGCGCCTGGCCGACGAGGGCCAGTTCGGCAAGGGCTCCATGGAGCCCAAGGTCCGCGCCGCCATCAAGTTCGCCCGTTCCCGCAAGGGCCGCACCTGCATCATCGGGGCCCTGGACAAGGCCGCCGAGACCATGGCCGGCCTCTCCGGTACCCGCATCCACGAGTAGCCTCTACTCTGTTGCCTCTCTCGTGGGCGCCAGGCAAGGCGCCCGCAAACTAGCCTCTCTTCATGAGCCCCGCAGTCCGGGCTTATAGGACAAAATGTGTGTCTACTTTAGGGGCATCGGCGCAGGTCGATGCCCCTTTTTCAGCCGTTTAAATTCCGTGCCCGCTTTTAACCGCTCGGGCAGAATGTGTGTCCGGTTGCCTATCGTTCCCGCAGGTAGATAACCTTTTCCGGAACCGTTAAATACCCTTTCGGAAGAGGTGCCCATGAAGGCCGTTTATTGCCCCTACTGCGGCGGTCGGACCAAGCGCAACGGCAGGACCTCATCGGGGTCCCAGCGGTGGAGGTGCACGGCCTGCGGCGCGTCGACGACTGTGAGGTACGACGACACGGCGACGAGGCTGGACGAGTTCCTCGGGTGGCTCCTCTCGAAGGACTCCCAGGCGGCGATGCCGGGCGGCGGGCGGTCCTTCAGGCGCAGGACGGCCGAGTTCTGGGAGGTCTGGCCGATGCCCGTCCCCGACGGCGAGCTGCACCGCGTGCTCTACGTCGACGGGATCTGGGTCGCGCGCGACCTCGTCGTGCTCATATGCTGCAGCGGCGAGCGGGTGGTCTCCTGGTACATGGCCAGGTCGGAGAACTCGAGGGCGTGGTCGGCCCTCATGGCGCCGATCCCGGCGCCCGACGTGGTCGTCACCGACGGCGGGAGCGGGTTCGCCAAGGCCGTGCGAGAGACCTGGCCGCGCACCAGCGTCCAGAGGTGCGCCTTCCACGCCTTCTCGCAGGTCAAGCGCTACACGACGACGCGGCCGAAGCTCCAGGCGGGGCGCGAGCTCTACCTCATCGCGCGCGACCTCATGGGCATCGAGACGCTGCACCAGGCCGAGCTCTGGGTCGAGCGCTACCTCGACTGGTGCGGGTTCTGGGCCGACTTCCTGGAGGACAGGACCGTGGTGGACGGCAGGAGGGTCTACACCCACGAGAGGCTGAGGCGGGCGCGCTCGTCGCTGTCGTCGCTGGTGTCGGCGGGGACGCTGTTCACCTACCTCGACCCCGCCCTGGCCAAGGCCGGCCCGCTGCCGTCGACCAACAACATGATCGAGGGAGGGGTGAACTCGCAGCTGAGGGCCGTCCTGCGCAACCACCGGGGGCTGACGTCGGTCAAGCGCGTGAAGGCGGTGTTCTGGTGGTGCCACGCGCACTCGGGGGACGCGAGGACGGCGCGCGAGAAGCTCGCCACGATGCCGACCGACGCGGACATCGACTTCCTGTTCAGCGTCTACTCCGCCTCGCCGTCGCGCGAGGACGGAGGGCCGGAGTGGGGCGACAGGGCAGTGTGGGAGGACCTCCACCACAGGGACCCGTACCCGTTCTGGCTGGATTAATGGATGGAAACGGATGTTCTATCGGGACACACATTTTGTCCTATAAGCCTCACGTGGCTGCTTCGTGCGGGTATCCTAGTGCCAACGTGCGCCTATCAGAGGAGAGACCATGCTGTTGTCCGGTATCATCGCTGCCCTTACGAGCTTTCTACTTCCCATCATCATTTTGTTGCTGCTGCTCCCCAACGCCTGCTATGTCGTTGAACAGCAGCATGCCGTGATCATCGAGCGTCTGGGCAAGTTTAACCGCATCGTCAACGCGGGCTTCCACATGAAGGTGCCCGTGATCGACCGCAAGGCCGCCACGGTGAGTCTGCGCACCATGAAAAACGGTTTTGGCATCGACGTTAAGACCCAGGACAACGTGACCATCGGCCTTGAGGTCTCTGCTCAGTACCACGTGAGCTATGACATGGGCGCCGGCCCGGCAGATTCGGGCATCTACAAGAGCTACTACATGCTGCAGGAGCCCGTCGACCAGATGCGTGATTTCATCACCGACGCCCTGCGCTCTTCCATCCCCGTCTATACGCTCGATGAGGTCTTTGCCAAGAAGGATGACATCGCCAAGGACGTTAATGCCACCGTGTCCGAGCAGATGGCTGCCTACGGCTTTACCCTCGTGTCGACACTCATCACCAAGATCGCGCTGCCGACCGAGGTCGAGAACTCCATGAACGACATCAATGCCGCCCAGCGAAAGCGCGCTGCTGCGCAGGAGCTCGCCGAGGCCGACCGCATCAAGCGCGTCACCGAGGCGACCGCCGAGGCCGAGGCGATGGAAAAGGCGGGCGAGGGCATCGCCAACCAGCGCAAGGCCATCGCGCTGGGCATCAAGGATTCGCTCGAGATCATCCAGGAGACGGGTGTCGGTAACGACGAGGCCAACCAGCTGTTCATGTTTACGCAGTGGTCCGAGATGATGACAGAGTTCGCTCGCACGGGTAAAACATCGACGGTCGTACTGCCGAGCGATTTCTCGCAGTCGGCCTCGATGTTCGAGCAGATGCTGACCGCCGGCAAAGTCCAAAACGATTCGAAGGAGTAGACGCGCGTGAAATACACCGTCGTTTGCGTCGGTAAGCTCAAGGAGCGCTTTTGGAAGGATGCCTGCGCCGAGTACACCAAGCGCCTGGGCGCCTATGCCAAAGTGGATATCCGCGAGGTGGCCGATATCGACCCGGCTAAGGCGGGCGGCGTGGATGCCACGCGCGACAAGGAGGGGGCGGCGATACTTGCAGCCCTGCCACCTCGAGCACATGTGATCTTGCTGGCCATTGAGGGCAAAGAGCGCTCGAGTGAGGAACTCTCGGCGCGGCTCGACGATCTTATGCTGCGTGGTAACAGCGACATCGCCTTTGTGATTGGCGGATCGGACGGCGTGAGCGATGATGTACGCGCACGAGCCGACGAGATGCTCAGCTTTGGACGTATTACCTTGCCGCATAACTTGGCGCGCGTGGTGCTGCTGGAGCAAATCTATCGCGCCTGCAAGATCAGCCGTGGCGAGCCGTATCACAAATAGGTCGGCAATACGAAACAATGCCGTGGGACAATAGCTTTCGTTTTGAAGAACGTGTCTGAGAGGACTATGAGATATGAAGATTGGATTTGTCGGTTTTGGCAATATGGCGAGCGCTATGGCCGATGGCTGGATCGCCGCCGGTGTGGCTGCGAGCGATATGTGCGCCTGCGCGGGCCACTACGACGCCTTGGTTGAGCGTTGTGAGGCGCGTGGGATGGTTGCCTGTCGTGACGCGGCGGAGGTTGTCGCCGCATCCGATATCGTGGTTGCTGCGGTCAAGCCGTACATGATCGAGAAGGTCTTCGCTCCGCTTAAGGACACTCTTGCCGACAAGGTTGTCCTTTCGGTTGCCTGGACTTGGGATAGCGCCAAGTGGGAAAAGGTCCTGCCGGGTGTCGCGCATATCTCGACAGTGCCCAACACGCCGGTTTCGGTGGGCGAGGGCGTCATCGCCTGCGAGAGGTCCTCTACGCTCGGCGACGAGCAACGTGCTGTTGTGCTCGACCTGCTCGGTAAGCTTGGCACTGTCGTCGAGCTCGACACGAGCCTGCTGTTTGTGGGCGGCACCGTGGGCGGTTGCGCCCCGGCATTTGTCGCCATGGCGATTGAGGCCCTGGGCGACGCGGCCGTCAAGCACGGCATTCCGCGCGCCGATGCCTATCGCATTGTGAGCCAGATGGTGTTGGGTACGGCAAAGCTGCAGCTTGCAACAGGGCAGCATCCTGCGGCGATGAAGGATGCCGTATGCTCACCCGGCGGCGCCACCATCAAGGGCGTCGTCGCGCTCGAGGACGCCGGCATGCGCAGCGCCCTGGTCAAGGCCATCGACGCCACCCTCCAGTGAAACCTGCCATTTAGGGACAGGTTTATTTTGGCAGGTTTTTTTCCTGCGGTTTTTTCGCATGTGCGAAAAGCGCCCCGCAACTGGCTCAATTCCAGTTGCGGGGCGCTTGCGTTTGCTCAGATAAAACCGACCAAAATAAACCGGTCCCTTTTTGGCAGGTTAGTCCCAGAAGCCGTCTTGATCGTCCTCGGATTTGGGTCCGCGGTCGACGTAGAGCTTATGGGTGCGCTTCTCCATTACAAAGGCAAGAATCGCAAACAGTAGGATGCCGCCGGCGAAAAGGATGACAAAACCGGTGCGGGTGCCAAACAAAAAGGAAAAAACTGCGTCCATTGGGTGCCTTCTTGCGTAGTTGAGTTGGGTCGTAAACGCTCATAAGTATATACTTGCCCATACATGTACAAGGTTGCAACCTAAATGGAATGTATATTGCCGGAGGATCTAATGCTTGATATCAAGTTTGTTCGCGAGAACCCCGATGCCATCGATACCGCCATGGCTAACCGCCAGACGTCTTGGGACCGCGAGAAGTTCTTTGAGCTCGACGACGAGCGCCGTGCCGTCATCACCGAGGTCGAGGAGCTCCAGGCAACGCGTAATGCCGAGTCCAAGAAGATCGGCGCCCTGATGAAGGAGGGCAAGAAGGACGAGGCCGAGGCCGCCAAGGAGGCCGTGCGCGCCGTCAACGAGAAGATTGACGGTCTGGCCGAGCGCCGCACCGCTCTTGAGCAGGAGCAGTACGACTTCATGGCTCACCTGCCCAACATCCCTTGCGAGGCCACGCCGTACGGCAAGGACGAGGACGAGAACATCGAGCGCCGTCGTTGGGGCACCCCGCGCGAGTTCGACTTCGACTTTAAGCCGCACTGGGATCTGGGCACCGACCTCGACATCCTCGACTTCGAGCGCGGCAACAAGCTCTCCGGCAGCCGCTTCACCGTTCTCGGTGGCGCCGGCGCCCGTCTGGAGCGCGCCCTCATCAACTTCTTCCTCGACACGCACACCAGCCGTGGCTTTAAGGAGTGGTGGCCGCCCATCGTCGTCAAGCGTCAGACCATGTTTGGCACGGGCCAGCTGCCCAAGTTCGAGGACGATGCCTATCACGTCTCGGGTGATAACTTCCTGATCCCCACCGCCGAGGTCGTGCTTACCAACCTGCACGCCGGCGAGGTTCTCGATGCTGATACCCTGCCGCGTCGCTACACCGCCTTCACCCCCTGCTTCCGCGAGGAGGCCGGCTCCGCTGGTCGCGACACCCGCGGCATCATTCGCCAGCACGAGTTCGACAAGGTCGAGATGGTCAAGTTTGCCAAGCCGGAGGAGTCCGACGAGGAGCTTGAGAGCATGACCGCCGAGGCCGAGTACCTGCTTCAGCAGCTGGGCCTTCCGTATCGCGTGATTAGCCTGTGCACCGGCGACCTGGGCTTCTCTGCCCGTCAGACCTACGACATCGAGGTCTGGCTGCCGAGCTACAACGCCTACAAGGAGATCAGCTCCTGCTCCAACTGCGGCGACTTCCAGGCCCGTCGCGCCAACATCAAGTATCGCGACCCCGAGAACTTCAAGGGCTCGCGCTACCTGCACACCCTCAACGGTTCCGGTCTGCCGGCTGGCCGCACCATGGCCGCCATCCTGGAGAACTACCAGAACGCCGACGGCACCATCACGATCCCCGAGGTTCTTCGTCCCTACATGGGTGGCCTCGAGAAGATTGAGCCGGTCGCGTAGGTTGCCTGCATAAGCGATTTGCGAGGGCGCCCCTTTCCGGGGCGCCTTTTTTGTGCGCAAAGCCTTACCATATCGTGCGGACAGCTCAATAGAAAACACACGAACAAACGTTCTGTATACAGCCAACTACCTGCTATGCTTTTGTTAAATAGAAGCGAGAGGAAGGGGATGCGATGGAGCTGTTTGATGAGCGGGTAGTTTTGTTTGAGAGCGATGAAGGTGGGGAGCACCTACTAGTTACGTGTGAGCCATCCGGTATGGGTGGTTTGGTGGTGCGGCAGACGAGCGAGGGTCCGTTGACCCAATGGTGCTTTGAGGAGTCGCCGCATGTAGTCGAGACCTTTGTGACACACGAGGGGCTTGTGGCACTTGAGCGGTTCTATGGAGTTGAGACTTCTAACCAGGTGGCGCGCATGTTGAGTATCTCGTTTGCCGATTATGACTGTGCCCAGCGGGTGCGCTCGCTGTTGAGGGAGCTCGGTGCCGGGTTCGATGTGGTTGAAAAGCCGATTGATCGCATGGGGGACGTTGGCGCATGCGGAGCTGCGTGAGGAACATATTCTCAAAAAGTTTGAGATTGTGCTTGACTCTAACTAACTAAAGTGGTTTTATATGTCTTGCGCTGCGGCGTTACCTCAGCTGGATAGAGGGTCTGACTACGAATCAGAACGTCATAGGTTCGAATCCTATACGCCGCACCACTTGAGCTTGAAGCCTCCGGAAACGGGGGCTTTTCTTTTTGACAACCATGCATGGATTCGAACCTCGGTCGAGGCGCGAGCGTGAAGCGGACTATTTCTTATCGACTCGTGTAAGATTCCGAGTAGGTGTCGCGGCCCATCCGCGACCGCTCCTTCTCTAGACGACCGATCAGGGTGATATTTCGTGGCAGAGCGTCCGACATACAAGCTCAGGTTTCTCGACCCCAAAAAGCGTTTTCCATCGATGCCCGAGCAGCCTGCGGGGCGCTCGTATGGTGTTGTCTGGAAAGTCTTTGGCGAGGATCCTAAAGAGTCGTGCTACGTCGTCGAATTCGTCGGCAAAAGCCACATATCGCTCTTGGGCTACGTGAGCGTGTCGGGCAAGGTTTATAAGGTTGACCGCCCTGTTCGGGAAGCACCGTTGCCCGAGGACCCCGACATGGAGCTGGTCCTTCACGAGTCCGATTCCAGTATTGGCGAGATTATGGTGAGGGAGGCCAACGGAGCAATGCGCGCGTGTGCGCGAACTGCCGGCTCTCCCGAAGGCCCCATGCGCGAGCAGTCCGACCTCGAGACATGGAATTCGACCCGCGCCCTTCCTTACGGCGAGTTTATGGCCTCGATGTTCTTGCGCTACGTGATATTTGCCAACTCCGAAAGCACTATTGCGAACACGGCGGGCGTCGACGGTCTCGATGCAGACATGCAAAACGTTGTCGACAAGATCAAACTCGTAAAGTTGCCCGAGCCGGTCGAGGTGTTTTTGGGCTTTGACACGGCGCCGCTCCCCGATGCTATCGAGACGCTGCTTTACCGTGTTGACCATGCCGAGAATCCGAGCGGTATCGAGCGTTATGCCGCCGCCCTGATGAGCGAGATTGACTTGCCCCGCCTGCGCACCATTGCTGCCAAGTCCGAAATGAGCCTAGCGCGCATCGACCGCTCAAAGCTTTTCTATCTCAATTTTGATCGTAGTCTGCTGGACCAGGACGAGATTGACATGCTGCTTGCCGTCGAGTGCCATCTCAACCGCCTCTCCGGCATCCTTGAGCGCATTGGGGCTGGATTGGTCCCCGCGGCGTCCTCGCCGAGCTTTGAGGGTTGTGCGCTCTTTGACGCGTGGCATATTGCCAAGACGACCAACGATGTTCCTCGACTGCTCGATACGACCTCGAGCGATAACCCATGGGCCAAACCGGGGACGGTGACTTGTCAGCCGGGCGGTGAGTGGGACGTGCGCACCCGCTTCACGCATATCGTCGAGGCACTCAACGTGGTCACACGGCTCGACTATACCTATCGGGCAAACGTTGCCGAGGGGATTATGCTCGTTCGGTTTGGGCGCTCTGTCGTGGATGCCATGCCGCAACGTGAATACGACGCTCAGGATGACGTCTGGCGCGAGCTAGACGTGGACATGCGCGCGACTTGGGCCGCGGAGCACGACGCGCGCGTGGCGCTTACGCTTGCGGCGGCGTGTTTTGCCGCAGGTGCCTGCATTTCGCGCTGCTATGTTCAGATTGCGGCTCCCGACGGCGAGCGGGGCGAGCGCGTCATTGCAACATATTCCTTTGGGCGTGCGGCCTATCTGGCCAATTGCGTGCCTGTCGCCAAGGATCTTGAGAGCATGGACATGGACGATATGCCGTGCAAGCGCATGCTTGAGGCATATGAGTCGGACGCACCGGATGCGATTGAGCCTGCGGAGGTTCACGCTCGCCCGCGTGACGACCACCGTTCGCTGCCGCCGGCGTTGCGCGACCTGCTGCTTGCCGATACGGCTGATGAGCTAGAGGTCATGGAGGAGGACGATGACCCGTATGTGGCGCGCGTCGTTGAGTTGCGCGAGCAGGTAAAAGTTGACCATGCAAGTGCGTTTGAGGGCTTCTCCCGTCTTGTTGAGGAGCTGGAGGCAAAGTGCGCCGTCGCCGAGCTTTTGGCAACGGGTCCGGTTCAGACGCAGTTTTGCGACAACCAGCTGGTGCGTATGGTGCTGCCGGTAATGGAGGAAGATCGCTCGGTGCGCATCCTGCGCGCTCCCGACGCGCTCTACTTTGCTCAGCACGAGATCTGCAGTTATTACGCCGATCAGGAGGATTTTGAACGGGCATTGCCCGAGGTGCGTCGTCTTTACGATCTGGCTCGCTCGTCCATGCAATCGCACTTTGCGCTCATCAACGTGTTGGCGCGCCTGGAACGCTTTGACGAGATTATCGAGGTGTCGCGCCACGGCCTGCGCATCGCCAGCGACCGTTCCGCAATCGGTTATCTGTTCTATCGCTTGGCGTTTGCCTATTGGAACTGCGACCAGCTCGAGCTCGCGTTGGCGTGCTACCGCCTCGTGCCGCGCGGCGAGGAGTCGGGTGGCAGCGCGCTGGAGGAAATGCAGGGCCTTATGAATGAGATGGGTGTCAATGAGCCTCCGACGTTTGAGGAGGCCGTCGAGACCATCCGCAAGGCTGGGCTTGAATTGCCGCCTGTGCCTGCGGTGACCAACCAGCTTGCGGATGCCGCCGTGCAGCTGGTCGATAACGGCTTCTTTTTCCTAGCGCGCGTCTGCATCTTCCAAATGTGGCGCACCATGGGCAACGATGAGCTCGGCTCCCTCAGTCGCTCGCTGGGGTAGGGGCGAAAACTGCAAGGAGGAAAGGCCGCTAGGCAATTAGAAATTTCCTCTTGCTCAACTTCGGCTGTTTGGTTACTATAGAACGGCTGTTACGGAGAGCTGACCGAGAGGCCGAAGGTGCTCGCCTGCTAAGCGAGTATGCCCCAAAAGGGCATCTGGGGTTCGAATCCCCAGCTCTCCGCCAGTATGAATTGAAAGAAGGGTCCCATTTGGGGCCCTTTTTTATTATCAAGAATGGCGGCTGGGGATTCGAACCCTCAAAAAGGAGGCATCCTTTCGGACGTCTCCTTTCAGCGAGCGTATTGTTCTTCGACCCTACACCTCGGGTGCCTTGGCTACGGTTTCGCTTTCTGCCCCAAGCGGACGGTTTTCGATGCGACGACTCAGGCGGTCGAGCTTCACAAGAAGCCATTCAATGGGATTCGGCCCCGAGCCTTCCTCATCGGCAACCAAATCCGTGACAACGACCTTGATGCCGTCTTGTTTGAGCGTGAGGCTACCCACTTTGTCGCCCACATGCACCGTGCCCGAAAGGTCATCGTAGGCAACCTTTTCGGTTACTTCTCCGGCAAGCGAAAAGATGGTCGCCTGAGCTGCGGGATCGGCGAGTGTGGCGTCGATCGTCTTGTCCGTCCAGTCGGTCTGGCTTATGCGCGCGATGAGCGGATTGCCGTTGGCGGTCTTTTCCTGCGTGTTGGCGATCGCAACCGTCACCTTGTGGCCGTAGTACCAGTTGGCAAGGGCGGCCGTGTCGGCAAAGCGCTGGTCGTTGGTGCTGGAGTTCAAAACGACGGTATAGGTCTCGTCGCCATCGCGGTCGTAGGCTGCCGTAAAGCAGTAGCCGGCATCGTCGGTAGTGCCGGTCTTGCCGCCGATATTGCCGTCCTGCCCCAGCAGCTCGTTGTGCGTATCCATGGAATGTGAGTGGTCGGAGCCGTCGGCGCCTGTAACCTCAATCCAGGAATCATCGCTCGCCACGATCTCGCGGAACGTATCGCTCTTCATTGCTTCCTGCATCATCAGGGCCGCATCGTGCGCGGTCGAGTGCATGTCGCCGGCCCACTCATCAAAGTCCAGACCGTGCGGATTCTCAAAAAGCGTTCCCGTGCAGCCGAGCTTTTTAGCGCGCTCGTTCATGGCCTTGACAAACGTGGCCTCGGCATCTTTGGTCTTGGGGTCAATCTTTTTGCCCACATGCTCGGCAAGTACGATGGCGGCGTCATTGCCCGAGGGAATCATCAGGCCGCGCAGGGCCTGTTCCACTGTGAGCTCGTCGCCTTTGAGCAAGCCGGCGGTCGAATTGCCCACGGTGGCGGCAGCGTTGCTCACCGTGACCTTCTCGTCCATCTTGCAGTTCTCAATGGTCAGGATTGCGGTCATGACTTTGGTAATTGAGGCGATCTTGACCTGCTCGTCGGCACTGCGGGCGTAATAGACGGAACCGTCCTTGCTCATGACGATGGCGTTGGTCGCATCGATATCGGGCAGATTCTCGGCCGTGATGCCGCGGGCGTCGGCGGTCTTGCCGCAAACGATATCGGTCGTAAGCGCCTGGGCGTCGGCGACAGACGGCGTACCGGCGGCAAGGGCGACGGCGCAGACAATGCCGGCGGTCAGTTGCGCGGAGCGCTTTACAAGAGAACTAAGGGTCTTCACAGATTTCGCTTTCGACGGGATGGTCTCTTTAGAGTTCAAAGTATATCGTTTACCGGCGCGGACAATCAGCGCGCGGGCGTGCGCGGCCCATGTCTGCGCCCGAACGGACACATAGGTGCTTAAGGTCGACTTAATCGCCCACGCTTGTTATGTGTGGCGCGTGCTGCCTCGGGCATAATGGAGCGCGAGAGGAGCACGCATGAACGAGCGCATTTTGGTAGTCGATGACGAGAAGGCCATCGCCGACCTGGTTGGTATCTACCTTACAAAAGAGGGCTTTGATGTTCAGATTGCCTATAGCGGCGCAGATGCTGCCAAGGCGATTTTGGAGCAGGAGTTCGATCTGGCGCTGCTGGACGTCATGCTGCCCGATATCGACGGCTTTGAGCTGCTGCGCACCATCCGCGCTAGCCATACCTATCCCGTTATTATGCTGACGGCGCGCGATGCCCAACATGACAAGATCGAGGGCCTCTCGTTGGGCGCAGACGATTACGTGGTCAAGCCGTTCCGTCCGCTGGAGCTCATTGCGCGCGTTCATGCTCAGCTCCGTCGTTACACTAGCTACGGCAGCCGCGCACAGGCGGTCGAGTCGCCGACCATCCAGCTCGACGGCCTCGAGATCAACCGCGACGCTCGTTGTGTGACGGTGGACGGTGCACCGGTGCGCCTCACGCCCATCGAGTATTCCATCTTGCTGTATCTGGTCGAGCATCGTGGCAGCGTGGTGGCCGTGGGGGACCTGTTCCGCGCGGTGTGGAACGAGGATTTTATGCCCGGCTCCAACAATACGGTGATGGTGCACATCCGCCATCTGCGCGAAAAGATCGGCGACGATGCTCAAAAGCCGCGCTTTATCAAAAACGTCTGGGGCGTTGGCTACATAATCGAATAACGCCTTTGATGGTGGGGAAGTGGATATGACAAAAGACGATAGGCGGGTATTCGAGGTGCCCGATCGACTCTTTGAATACATAAGGGCGGTCGTCGACAACCGTGCGCTTGCGACGGTGCTGCTCTTTTTGCTGAGTCTGCTACTCATTGGCATTGACAATATCGTTGGTATCCTGGCAGTTCTGCTCATTGGCTTCTTGCTGATCGATCGATTTGAAATCGTTCGCCGCTGCGTGGTAATCGGCGGTGCCGCGTGGACGACTACGCTGGCGATCGGGGCCATGGCGCTTGGCGGTATTGGCGGGCCCGTGTTCTTTAATGCCGCCTTTGTGTTCAACATGCTCGGCTTTGTGCTGGCACTCGCCGTGTGTGTCCTGTTCTTTTGCGGGCGTGCCCTGTATTACCAGGGTTATGAGCAAGGCGAGCAGCGTGCCGACCG
The DNA here is from genome assembly GCA_905204415.1 of uncultured Collinsella sp. Classification (GTDB taxonomy): domain Bacteria; phylum Actinomycetota; class Coriobacteriia; order Coriobacteriales; family Coriobacteriaceae; genus Collinsella. Next base: position 13,393 of record CAJKZP010000010.1, read on the forward strand.
CGTGATCGCCGCCCGTATTCAGGACCGTCTGATCGACAACCCCGACACGTGGGATACCATCGACGGCGACTTTCTCGAGGTCGAGGGTGCGCTCAACCGGGCGCGCGATTGCGAGCGTAAGGTTCAACAGGCCTTGCGCGACGAATCGCATCGCAAAGATGACCTGGTTACGTACCTGGCGCACGACCTGCGCACGCCGCTTGCCAGCGTGGTGGGCTATCTTTCGCTCCTGCAGGAGGCTCCCGATTTGCCGCTTGAGCAGCGTGCACGCTTTACGGGCGTGGCGCTCGACAAAGCCCATCGGCTCGACGCGCTCATCGAGGAGTTTTTCGACATCACGCGTTTTGATTTCCACGATATCGTGCTCACCCGCGCTTACGTCGATTTGGGGCTATTGCTGGCGCAGGTGGCCGACGAGTTCTATCCCATTCTCAACGAACAGCGCAAGGAAGCCCAGGTTGATATCTGCGAGGACCTGACGGTGCTCGTGGACGGCGACAAGATGGCTCGCGTATTCAATAACATCATGAAAAACGCCGTTGCCTATAGCTATGAAGACTCGACTATCACGATCGAGGCCAGGCGTTTGGGTGACGGTGGCGTACGCGTACGATTTGTGAACCAGGGCGATCCGATCCCTGAGCCAAAGCTCAAGGTGATCTTTGAGAAGTTCTATCGCCTGGATGCAGCGCGTGCGACCAATCGCGGCGGTGCTGGGCTGGGGCTTGCCATCGCCAAGGAGATTGTATGCGCGCATGGCGGCACCATCGCGTGCGAATCGACGCCCGAGCATACCGTCTTTACCATCGAGCTGCCCGCCGCGTAGCGTAGGCGCCTTTACAAACACCTAACAATGCGCTCACGTGCGTATGAGTCGCGATTTCTACTATCGATACTGCTGGATTGATATCGATGTGGAGGTATACGGTATGACGGCTGCTGCGGCTATGGAGCCCACGGAGCTCGAGGAGCTAATGGAGGCGCAAGCCGAGGCTGCGCACGAGCGCGAAGTCGGGGATGCGACTCGCCCCACGGCGCAGGATCTTGCCGCCTCGCCGACACGCATCGACGTCGAGGGCCTCGACCTGTTCTATGGCGACCATCACGCGCTCAAGGACGTGTCCATCAAGATCCGCGACAAGCAGATTACCTCGTTTATCGGTCCTTCGGGCTGCGGCAAGTCAACGCTGCTGCGTTGCTTTAACCGCATGAACGACGGCATCAAGGACTGCCGCATCGAGGGCAAGATCGCGCTCGACGGCCAGGATATTCTGGGCAACTATGACATCTGCCGTCTGCGCCAGCGCGTGGGCATGGTGTTCCAGCGCCCTAACCCGTTTCCCATGAGCATCTACGACAACGTCGCGTATGGCCCGCGCGGCATGGGCGTGCGCGATCGCGCCGTGCTGGATGAGCTGGTCGAGGACTCTCTTCGTCGCGCTGCGCTATGGGATGAGGTCAAGGACAAACTCAAAGAGTCGGGGCTGGGCCTTTCGGGCGGGCAGCAGCAGCGCCTGTGCATCGCCCGCGCGCTTGCCGTGCAACCCGATATTCTGCTGATGGACGAGCCCACGAGCGCTCTCGATCCCGTGTCGACGCTGGTGGTTGAGCAGCTGGCATGCGAGCTCAAAGAGACCTGCACGCTCGTGGTCGTTACGCACAATATGCAGCAGGCGGCGCGTATCTCCGACTCGGTCGCGTTTTTCTTGCTGGGTGAGTTGGTGGAGCACGCGCCCGCCGCTCAGCTCTTCAAAAATCCCACCGACCCGCGCACGGCGGATTATTTGACGGGACGTTTTGGCTGATACCATCTAGTAAAGGTACCTTTAGGGTTAAGATGCGGTCATGCCGGCCGCAAAGGGGTTCAACATGATCTATTACGTCGAGGACGATGACAACATCAGGGATTTGACGGTCTATGCACTGCGCAAGCAGGGAATCGAGGCCGAAGGCTTTTCGTGCGATGGCGAGTTTAAGGCCGCCGTGGCGCGACGGGTACCCGATGCCGTCCTGCTCGACATCATGCTGCCCGATACCGACGGTTTGGCAATTATGCGTCGCCTGCGCGCCGACCGCCTGACGGCGACGGTGCCCATCATGATGCTCACTGCCAAGGATACCGAGCTCGATAAGGTAATGGCGCTCGATGGCGGTGCCGACGACTATCTGACCAAGCCGTTTTCGCTCATGGAGCTTGCCAGCCGTTGCCGTGCGCTGCTGCGCCGCGGCGGTATGGTCAAGCAGGCGAGCGATGTGCTCAGCGTGGGCGATATCGTGCTTTCGCCCAGCCATCGCGAGGTGACCGTTGCCGGCGAGCCGCTCAAACTCACCTTGCGCGAGTTCGATTTGCTCGAATATCTTATGCGCAAGCCCGGCGTGGTCTTTACTCGCGAGTCGCTGCTGCAGAGCGTGTGGGGCTGGGACTTCGACGGTGGCTCGCGTACCGTCGACGTTCACGTGCAGACGCTTCGCCAAAAGCTCGGCGAGCGTGCCAGCGCTATCGAGACGGTGCGCGGCGTGGGTTATCGTCTGGCCGAGCCTTCCGCCGGTAGCGATGTCGAAGATGCCGGCATTGCAGACGCCGCAACGGAGGAGTAATCCGTGGTCTTTGCCCCTCAGGGAAAACACACGCTCTCGCATCGCGTGTTTGCGACGATATTTGTCTGCGCTATGTCCGTCATTTTGGCGTTTACAGTGCTGGGCGCGTTCTTTGTGCAAAACACCCTGGCAGATGCCACGAGTGCCAACCTTTCGCAAGAAACCGAGCTTATTGCCGCCGCCTTAAACGAGCAGAAGGAACCCATCGCATTCTTGCGAAGCCCCGATCGCGAGGACCTTCGTATCACGCTGATCAATAGGGATGGATCGGTCGCCTACGATAACGAGGCGTCTCCTTCCATGCTGCCCAACCATGGCGATCGCCCCGAGGTCGTTGAGGCCCTTGAGAGCGGTTCGGGCTCCGCGGAGCGCTCGAGCACCACGCTCGACGAGATTATGCTATATCGCGCCGTCGCCCTTGATAACGGTCAGGTTGTTCGTTTGGCACAGGCCCAGCCTGGCGTCGCGGCGATTTTGCTTTCGCTGGTGGCGCCGATGCTGCTTATTGCAGCGGCGGGCGCGGTGCTCTCGTTTTTCCTTGCGCGCCGCGAATCCCGTGCCATCATTGCGCCGCTGCAGGAGGTCGATTTGGACCACCCGCGCCGTAGCTATGAACATGCCTACACCGAGATGGTTCCCATGCTCGAGCGCATTGAGTCGCAGCGCCAGGAGCTTAAACGCCAGATGGCTGTGCTGGCCGATAATGACCGCATGCGTCGCGAGTTTACGGCCAATATCACTCATGAGCTCAAGACCCCGCTTACCGCGATTTCGGGCTATGCCGAGCTTATTGCAAACGGTATGGTTGAAGGCGAGGACGACCTGCGCAACTTTGGCGGCCGCATCTACCGCGAGGCAGGACGCCTGGCAGCGCTCGTCAACGACATCCTCACGCTTTCCAACTTGGATGAGGCGGAGCGAGCATCCGAGGGCGAGGCGGTGCCTATTGGGTCCACGGAGCCCATCGAGCTATCTCGCGCCATTTTGACGGTGGAACAGCGTCTTGAGCAGGTTGCCCGGCAGTCGAATGTGACCATTGGGCACGAGACGAAGCCCGTGGTGATCGAAGGCGTATCGCGTCTGATCGACGAACTGATCTATAACCTGGCAAGCAACGCCATTCGCTACAACCGATCTGGCGGTACGGTCATGCTGCGTTGTGGAACCCACGACGACGGGCGCCCGTATCTGTCGGTTGCCGATACGGGTATTGGCATTGCGCCCGAGGAGCAGGGTAAAGTGTTCGAACGTTTTTACCGCGTGGACAAGAGTCGTTCTAAGGCGCGTGGCGGAACCGGCCTGGGCTTGGCGATCGTCAAGCACGCCGCTCTGTACCATCACGCCGCGATTGACCTGTCGAGCGAGCCGGGCGTGGGGACTACCATCACGGTGACGTTCCCCGTGCAACAAGAGGGGCCGTTCGCGTAGCGACATGGCAAATTAACTGGACATTGGCGCCGCATCGGAGTTTCCGATGCGGCGTTGTTGTTGCGCAACTTTATTATGCGTGCTGTATCTTATGTATAGAGTTCGGACTTGGCGGAAAGATGCGATATTATAACGAGCAGTTTTGTCGATACGAACAAGGGAAATGAAAGGCAAGCTGCATGACCCTTCTCGAACTGTTCCAGCTGCTTAAAAAGCACCTCAAGCTGGTCATCGCCCTCCCGGTGGTCTGCGCGATCGCCATGGGTGTCGTGTCCTTCACCATGATGGACAACACCTACACCGCCACGACGAGCATGTACATTCTCGCCAAGACCGATGGTGGCCAGACGAGCTACTACAACGATCTGTCGGCGAGCCAGATGCTCTCCAACGACATCGCCACGCTGCTCGATAGCGACAGCGTTAAGAGCGGCGCCGCCAAGGAGCTGGGCCTTTCTAACCTGAACGACTATAAGGTGAGCGTTACGAGCGAGACCACGACCCGTGTTATCTCGCTGTCCGTAACCGGTGCCAGCCCCGACGGTGCTGCCGCCGTCGCCAACGCCATGGCCAATTCGGTTTCCACCGTGGCCCAGGATGTCGACGCCGCCCAGGCCGTCAACGTCATCGACAAGGCAAAGGTTCCCACCCAGCCCAGCGGTCCCAACCGCAAGCTCTATATCGCGGTCGCCGCTCTGGCCGGTCTGTTTGTTGCCGTTGCGATCGTTGTGCTGCTCGACATGCTCAACACGCGTGTCCGTTCCGTCGATGATGCCGTCGAGCTGCTCGGCGTGCCCGTTATCGGCCGTTTCCCCGTTGTGAAGGGCGGTAAGTAATCCATGGCCCGTAAGAAGAAATCCGGCGATACCCTCGCCTTTAACAACGCAGCCAAGACGCTGCTCGCCAATATTCGCTTTGCGAGTGTCGATACGCCCATCAAGTCCATTACGGTGACCTCCTCCATTCCCAACGAGGGCAAGTCCACCATTGCCTTGAACCTGGCTCAGGCCATCGCGACCAGCGGCAAGAGCGTTCTGCTTGTTGAGTGCGACATGCGTCATCGCACGCTTGCCAACCTGCTGGGCATCCGCCATGCCGGTGGCCTGTACGCCGTGCTTTCCGACCAGATGTCGATCGACGAGGCCGTCATCGACACCGGTCAGCCCAACTTCTTCTTCCTCGATGCCGAGTCGCGCATTCCCAATCCGGCCGACATCATCGCTTCGCGCCGCTTTGCCAAGCTCGTCGCCGCGCTGGAGGAGAAGTACCAGTACGTCATCTTTGATACGCCGCCCGTGGGCACGTTCGTCGACGCTGCCGAGGTCGCCGCGATTACCGACGGCACCATCTATGTCGTCCGTCAGGACTTCGCCAAGCGCAACGAGATTCTCGCCGCCTTCGACCAGCTCAATAAGGCCGAGGTCAACGTGATCGGTACGGTCATGAACTGCTGCGAGACGTCGAGCCACGATTACTATTACTCGTACTATGGCGGGGATAAGGGGCAGAACAATGCTGCAGTCGGAGTTGATCCTGCTGTTGGCGGTGCCGCTGCATCGGGCACCCCTGCGAAGGCGAAGCGCTTTAAGAAATAAGCAAGGACGCAGATAAGAGGGCGATATGCGAGACATCCACTGCCATATCCTGCCCGGAGTCGATGACGGCGCGGCAAACCTCGAGCAAAGCTTGGCGATGCTCGAGGCGGCCCGCGCCGTCGGCGTAACGCACATGGTGTGCACACCGCACTGCCGGGACCCATACTTTGACTACGCCAACATGTGGGAGGCCTATCGACTCCTGTGTGCCCATGCGGGCGATATGCATTTGCAGATGGGCTTTGAGGTCAACCATGCCAAACTGATGGATTTGGGTATTGAGTGGTCCGATCGCCTGCACTTTGATGGGTCGAACGAGTTTTTGCTCGAGCTCTCGACGCGTGCCGATTCGTATGACTTCGAAGAATACGAAAACACGATTTATGACCTGCAGTGTCGTGGCTACCAGGTGATCATTGCGCATCCCGAGCGCTATCGAGCTATTCAAAAGGACGTGGGCATTGCCGAGCGTCTGGTCGATATGGGCTGCAAGCTGCAGGCTTCGGCGGATTTTATTGCCGGCGGGCGCTTTGGTCGCGAGAAAAAGCCGGCGCAGCGTCTGTTCGACGAGGGCCTGTACAGCTTTATTGCGAGCGATGCCCACAATGTGCGTCACTACGACTGCCTGGCAAAGGCGCGCGCCAAGTTTAGCGTGCGGGGCGCCCATTTTCGCTAAAATCTGTCCCTATCGTTTGCTTTGAACGGAGGGGCGACTATGGATATCCAAATTAAGACGGGATGCTTTGAGGACGCGGCGCTGGTGCGCCGCGCTGTCTTTATGGATGAGCAGGGCTACGAGAATGAGTTCGACCAGATCGACGAGGCCCCGAGCTGCATTCATGTGACGCTGTACGTGGACGGTGAGCTCGCCGGCTGCTCGCGCGTGTTCCCTGAGGAGCTGGAACGCATGGCCGATTCCGAGGCACCGGCGTCGCCTGCATGCGATATGGATGAAGGCGTCGCGGCGGGGGAGACCTACATTATGGGGCGCGTCGCCGTGCTGCCGGCTATGCGTCGCCGCGGTCTGGCGAGTGCGATCGTCGAGGCCAGCGACACGCGCGCATGCGACGCCGGCGCCAAGCTCATAAAGCTGCACGCACAGGAATACGTGCTGCCGCTCTACGCCAAGGCGGGCTACACGCAGATCGCCCCGGTCGACTACGAAGACGAGGGCCAGCCTCATGCCTGGATGGCCAAGCGCGTGGATGGCAGATAGGGACGTTCCTTTTCTGTCGACAGCTGGGGACACTCCTTGGCAGTTGACGCATCCGAAGCGTTTGGACATACAGTTTTTCGATTCCGTATGTATATATGCGCGCTAATGGGTTATAAAATCTAAGTCTGAACATAGCAGGTCTGCGATGCGGCTCGGGCAACCGGGCCGTTTTTGCGGACGGGGGTAGCGCGAAAGGACTGCACATGCGTCAATTTAAGACCGAGAGCAAAAAACTGCTCGACCTCATGATCAACTCTATCTACACCAATAAGGAAATCTTCCTGCGCGAGCTTATCTCCAACGCGAGCGATGCCGTCGACAAGCTCAACTTTAAGAGCCTGCAGGATCCGAGCGTCAAGCTCGACCAGGGCGACTTGGCCATTCGCGTCTCCTTCGACAAGGATGCTCGCACCATCACCATCTCGGATAACGGCATCGGCATGACTGCCGAGGAGCTCGAGCGCAACCTGGGCACCATCGCCCACTCCGGCTCCGAGGAGTTTAAGACCGAGAACGCCGAGCAGCAGGGCTCCGATGTCGACATCATCGGCCAGTTTGGCGTGGGCTTCTACTCGGCCTTTATGGTCGCCAGCCACGTGAAAGTCGTCAGCCGCGCCTATGGCGAGGACGTCGCCCATGTGTGGGAGTCCGACGGCCTTGAGGGCTACACCATCGAGGACGGCGAGCGCGCCGAGCACGGCACCGACGTTATCCTGACGCTGCGCGAGAACGAGAAACTCGACGCCGACGGCGAGGCCGAGACCTACGACCGCTTCCTGACCGAGTGGGGCCTCAAGAGCCTGATCCAGCAGTACAGCAACTATGTGCGCTACCCGATTCAGATGATGGTGAGCAAGAGCCGTCAGAAGCCCAAGCCCGAGGACGCGCCGGACGATTACACGCCCGAGTACGAGGACTATCAGGAGCTCGAGACCGTCAATTCCATGACGCCGATCTGGAAGAAGCGCAGCTCCGATGTTGAGCAGAAGGACTATGACGAGTTCTACAAGTCTACGTTCCACGACTTTGACAATCCTGCGCGCACCATCAGCTTCCACGCCGAGGGCACGCTCGAGTACGACGCACTGCTGTTTGTGCCGGGTCGCGCGCCGTTCGATCTGTACAGCAAGGACTACGAGAAGGGTCTGGCACTCTACAGCTCCAACGTCCTGATCATGGAGAAGTGCGACGATCTGCTGCCCGACTACTACAACTTTGTCCGCGGTGTCGTGGATTCTGCTGACGTGTCGCTCAACATCTCGCGCGAGACGCTGCAGCAGAACCGTCAACTCAAGGCCATCGCCAAGCGTGTGGAAAAGAAGATTACCGCCGACCTTGAGGATATGCGTGACAACGACCGCGAGGCCTACGAGAAGTTCTTTGAGAACTTTGGCCGCGGCCTTAAGTACGGCATCTACTCGAGCTATGGCATGAAGGCCGATGAGCTTGCCGACCTGCTGCTGTTCTGGTCTGCCAAGGAGCAGAAGATGATTACCCTGGCCGAGTACGCCAAGGGCATGCCCGAGGACCAGAAGGCCATCTACTACGCCGCCGGCGACTCGCGTGAGCGCTTGGCCAAGATGCCCGTGGTAAAGGGCGTGCTCGACCGCGGCTACGATGTACTGCTGCTGACGCAGGACGTGGATGAGTTCACCTTCCAGGCCATGCGTGAGTACGTGGCTGCCGATATGCCCAAGGTCTACGAGGATGACGCTGCTCGCGAGGCTGCCGAGAAGGCGGTTGCCGATGGCGCCGAGCCTGAGGTCGAAGATCGTCACCTGGAGCTTAAGAACGTCGCGACTGGCGATCTTGACTTGGCGACCGATGACGAGAAGAAGGAGGCCGAGGACGCCACCAAGGAGAACGAGGGCCTCTTTAACGCCATGAAGGAGGCGCTCGGCGACAAGGTCGAGAAGGTTGCCGTCTCCGCGCGCCTGACCGATGCCCCCGCCTGCATCACCACCGAGGGCCCGCTTTCGCTCGAGATGGAGAAGGTGCTCCAGAAGGGTCCCGAGGGCGCGCCCGACGGTATGCCCAAGAGCCAGCGCGTGCTCGAGCTCAACGCCAAGCACCCGGTCTTTGCCAAGCTCGTCGCTGCTCAGAAGGCGGGCGACGCCGACAAGATCAAGCAGTACTCCGGTCTGCTCTATGACCAGGCCCTGCTGGTCGAGGGCATTCTGCCCGAGGACCCCGTGGCCTTCGCGGCAGCTGTTTGCAACTTGATGTAGTTCGGGGATACGGCACCGTAACTAGATTAGAACGAGAGTGGATAATCTCCCACTTTTGGCTCGAATGCGGGCTTGAAGTGAGAGATTTTCCACTCTCGTTTCCTTTTGATTGATCCCTTGGGGACGGAGGAAAACGGATCACCGAGGGGGTCGGTCTGATTCGGTGATCCGTTTTCCTCCGTCCCCAAGGGATCAATTATTTGTCGGGGTTGTGGTTTTGTGACCTGCTGAAATTAAAGATACTGTACAACTGTACGCTAACTTATCTTCGTAGTATATTGCTACCCGCAAAACTCAATACCATTGTGCTCTGAGACGCTAAAGCGCCTACGTACAATGGTTGTCGATAGTACGATTCGATTCAACGACAGAATGGATGGTTCAAGCGTGAGTCTCGGCAGCAAACTATCCGATGCAAAGGTCTCCTTTGCGATATTTAAGCGCGACATTAAGCGACTGCTCGTGAACCCCGTTGCCTTGGTGGTTACCCTCGGCGTGTGCGTTATTCCCTCGCTGTATGCCTGGTACAACATCGTGGCCAACTGGGATCCGTACGGAAACACCCAGGGTATCAAGATTGCCATCGCCAACAACGATCAGGGCACCCAAAACGACCTGGTGGGCGAGCTCAACGCGGGCGACAAGGTCGTCGATCGGCTCAAGGAGAACGATCAGCTGGGCTGGACCTTCGTCGATTCGGCGGCCGATGCCAAGGAGGGCGTCGAGAGCGGTGAGTACTATGCGGCCATCGTAATCCCCAAGAACTTCTCGGATAACCTGGTTTCGATGCTCGACGGCAACTACCATCAGCCCAAGCTTACGTACTACGTCAATGAGAAAAAGAGCGCCATTGCGCCCAAGGTTACCGACACCGGTGCAAGCACCATCGAGGAGCAGATCAACTCGGAATTTGTCTCCACAGTGGGCGAGACCGTTGCCAGCATCGCCAAGGATGCCGGGGTCGATTTAAAGGACAAGGCAACCCAGACTCAGAATTCGTTGGCTGGTTCGGTATCAGAGGCATCCGGTACCTTGGGTGAGGTGCGCGATTCGATTGGCGACATGAATGCCGCCATCGATAAGACGAGCGGTTCCATTGCCTCGGCTGATGCCGCGTTGGCGGGCCTGCAGGGTCAGACGCCCTCTCTAACGCAGGCAATCGCTCAGGGCAATGACCTGCTGGGCGAGGCGCGCGCTACGGCGGGCAACTCTGTCGCCTCGCTCTCCAAGGCACTCTCGGAAGGCAGCCTTGCGCTCACCAAGACGTCAGCCTCCGCGAACGCTGCGATTGGCAAGCTGACGGGCGCGGTCACATCTACGACCACCCGCATCGACAACTCGCTTGAGTCTCTCCAAGCGACGATCGACCACAATAAGGCCGTTATCGGGCACTTGGAAATTCTCGTTAATGACACGTCGACAGGTTCCAAGGAAATTGACGCGCGCATTGTATCGACCATCGATTTGCTCCGCGAGCAGAATGAAAAGCTTCAGAGCATCAAGGACGGTCTGTCTGCGCAGTCGAGCGCCATGGCGAATGACGCCGCGGCTGTCTCGGGCGCCAGCGACGCTATCAATAACGCAATCCAGACCGGTGCGACCAACCTTGGCCAGGCCCAGACGGACCTGGGTCAAAACGCGCTGTCGAAGGCTTCGAGCGCGCTTGATTCATTTGCCGCCGTCTCGGGTGATCTGACGGGAATCGTGTCTGGCCTCACGCCTACTATTGCAAGTGCGCGCGGTACACTTTCGCAACTCAACGCTACGCTCGGTCAGGCCAAGACCACGCTGTCCCAGACCGATGCCTCGCTTGCCAAGGTCCAGGACAAGCTTGCGACCGCCGCCAACGACATCGCGGCGCTACAGACCTCCGAGTCCATGGGCGAGCTGGCCGGCCTGATGGGCGTCGACGTCGATGACGTTGCAGACTTCATGGCATCTCCGGTCGAGCTGACCTCAAAGTCAATTTATCCGGTCAAGAGCTTTGGTTCGGGCATTGCCCCGTTCTATACCAATCTGGCGCTGTGGGTGGGCGGCTACGTGCTTATCGCCATCTACAAGCTCGAGGTCGACCGCGAAGGCATCGGCAGCTTTACCGCGCGTCAGGGCTACTTTGGCCGCTGGTTGCTCCTGGTGATCCTGGGCGCGTTCCAGGCCATCATCGTTACGGTAGGCGATCTGGTGATCGGCGTGCAGTGCGTCAGCCCGCTGCTGTTCGTGCTGGGCGGCATCGCCATCTCGTTCACCTACGTCAATATCATCTATGCGCTGTCCACCACGTTTAAGCATATCGGCAAGGCTATCGGCGTCATTCTCGTCATCGTGCAGATCCCGGGTTCGTCGGGCATGTACCCCATCGAGATGATGCCCGGCTTCTTCCAGTGGCTGCACCCGCTGCTGCCCTTTACCTACGGCATCAATCTGCTGCGCGAGACGGTCGGCGGCATGTATTCGTTCAACTACCTGTTTAACCTGTGCATTCTGGGCGTGTTCTTGATCGTGGCGCTCTTTATCGGCCTGCAGCTGCGTCCGCTGCTGCTCAACCTTAACCTGCTCTTTGATAAACAGCTTTCCACGACCGGTATGATGATTTGCGAGTCCAACGACCTGCCGCGCCAGCGCTACTCGCTGCGCACGGCCATGCGTGTCATGCTCGATTCCGATTCGTACCGTCGCGAACTGCTCGATCATGCGGTCGCCTTTGAACATCGCTACCCGTACTACATCAAGGGCGGTTTTGCCGCCGTGGTGGGCGTTCAGGTCCTGCTCTTTGTCCTGTCGACGGTTCTCGATATCGACAATAACGGCAAGATCATCCTGCTTGTCATTTGGATCATCTCGGTTATTGCCATCTGCGGCTGGCTTATCAATATCGAATATATCCGTGCGAGCCTCAATACCCAGATGCGCATCTCGGCGCTTTCGGATGAGGACCTTCGTCGCGAGATGCGCGAGCACACGGCCGCCATTCCTGCCGCCCGCCACATGTTTGGTCTCAACGCCAGCGAGCGTGGTGCCAAGGGCGGCGATCAGTCCACGGGCCGCTTGCCGCATATCGGCTCGCACCATAAATCTCAGGGCAGCGACAACACAGCCATAAATGATGGAGATACCGCCCCGTTCGGCAAGCACTCCAAAGGAGGTGAGGCATAAATGAAGAACATCCTTCATCTGTTTAGGCGCGATGTCCAAAACGTGTCTCGCTCCGTGATCGGCTTGATTGTCGTGATGGGCCTCATTATCGTGCCGTGCCTGTACGCGTGGTTTAACATCGCTGGCAGCTGGGATCCGTACGGCAACACCGGCAATCTTAAGATTGCCGTGGTCAACACCGATGAGGGTTACGAGAGCGATCTGATCCCCGTCGAGGTTAACGTGGGCGAAAACGTGACCGCCACCCTACGTGGCAACGAGAGCTTCGATTGGGTTGTGCTTAACGATCGCGAAAAGGCTATCGAGGGCGTTAAGTCGGGCGCGTACTATGCTGCCGTCGTTATTCCCAAAACGTTTAGCGCTGACATGATGACGCTTTTCTCGACCGACGTGAAACACGCCGATATCGAGTTTTACGAGAACCAGAAGGCCAACGCCATCGCGCAGATCGTGACCGAGAAGGGTTCGAGCGCCGTTCAGAACCAGGTTAACGAATCTTTTACCGAGACCATTACGAGCATCGGTCTTAAGACGGTGTCCAGCCTGCTCGATTACATGAGCACCGACCAGGTCAGCAACTTTATCGCCAACCTGTCCTCGACGCTCGGCGATTCGATTGAGGACCTGCAAGACGTTCAGGCTAATGCTTCGTCGCTCGCGGGCATTTTGAGCTCTACGTCCGATTCGCTGACGTCGGCGAGCGGTATGCTCCAGCAGACGGGTACGGTCGATGAGTCGACCAAGCAGTTGATGGAGCATGCCAAGAGCGGCATGAGCGATTCCAAAGAAGCGCTGAAGGCCGCCAACGACGCCATCAACGCCGCGATTGACGGAAGCGCGGGCTCGTTCGACAACGTGTCCGCCGAGCTTGCGAAGGCATTCGATGCCGCGAATCAGCATGTCGACCTTACGGTGTCTCAGCTCAACGATGCCGCGGCGGCGCTCAATACACGTGCCAAGGATATCGATGAGATGGCCGATCAGCTCCGCAGCCTTGCCGACCAGGTGAGCGATGAGAATTTGAAGGGCGGCCTCAAGTCCGCCGCGACGTCGCTGGACAGAATCGCCGTTGAGTACCGCAACAATGCCAAGGATCTGGCGGCCACCGCGAAGTCTCTCTCCGATAGCATGGCCGAGGTCAACAACTCGCGTGCCGAGGTCGATCAGGCCATCGCCGATGCCAAGGCCGGTATCGCGGGTGCCAAATCCGATTACGATTCCACGTTCTCGGTTAAGGCCAAGGAGCTCAAGAAGACCGTCTCGGGGGTTCTGGATTCACTGAATGGTATTTCGGGCGATCTGGATAGCGCCGTAGACGACCTGACCGACGCATCCGGTTCGCTGGCAAAGGGCCTCTCTAAGGCTGCAAAGCTGGTCAACAAGGCTTCCGATCAGCTGGGCGAGGCGTCGGACAAGATCAGCGCGTTTAAGGACGAGCTCGACGGCGCCTTGATGTCGGATGACCTCGCTACGATCAAGACGATGATCGGCAATGATCCCGAGGGTCTGGCCGTGTCGCTTTCCGGCCCCGTCGCGCTCGACCGCAAGCCGGTCTATCCGATTCGCAATTACGGTTCGGCCATGGCGCCGTTCTACACGATTCTGTCGCTATGGGTCGGCTCGATCGTACTGGCGGCCATGATGAAGGTCTCGGTTGACGATGAGCTCATCAACGAGCTCATCCCCGTGCGCCTGCACGAGATCTACCTGGGTCGTTACCTGTTCTTTGGCGGTTTGGCCCTGCTACAGGCGACGCTCGTGTGCGCGGGCGACATCCTGTTCTTTGGCATTCAGTGCGACAACCCGCTGCAGTTTGTGTTGGCGGGCTGGGTCGCGAGTCTCGTGTTCTCCAATATCGTCTACACGCTTACGGTGTCGTTTGGCGATATCGGCAAGGCGCTCGCTGTCGTGCTGTTGGTCATGCAGGTCGGTGGTTCGGGCGGCACATTCCCCATCGAGATGACCGGCCCTGTGTTCCAGGCGATCTATCCGTTCTTGCCGTTCACTCACGGCATCAACGCCATGCATGCCGCCATGGCTGGCGCCTACCATATGGAGTACTGGGTTGAGCTGGGTATTCTGGCGAGCTATCTGGTTCCGTCGCTAGCCCTGGGCGTCGTCTTCCGCCGTCCGGTCATCAAAGCCAACGACTGGATTATCGAAAAGCTGGAGTCGACAAAGCTAATTTGATGCGGCAGCGTTAACGCTGATGCAGCGTCGGCCGGTCCGCCGTTCGGTAGAACGGCGGAACAAAACGCTTTAGCGGGCTGGATTGCGTGGGTTGCTTGGTTGTTGCTACAGTAGCGGGGCGTGCCGGGGGTCCGGTGCGCCCCGTTTTTATTTGACCATGAGGCGGCACGCAGCCATACGCGTGCGGACACCACGCCCAGATTGAGTGTGAGGATGTTCCATGGCCCAATACGCTGCCAACGAAATCGAAAACTTGCCCGATAGCCCTGTAGCCCGCGAAGACCTGGGTGCCGGTGGTGCCTCTCGCGGCGCCGGCGCACGCTCGCCGCTGTTCTGGAAGGTCCTGCTACTTTCGGTGGCGGTCGTTTGGGGTTACTCCTTTACCACTATGAAGGGCGCGCTCGACACCATTCCGGCGTTCGAGCTGGTCTACGTTCGCTTTCTCCCGGCATCACTGGTAATGTTTGCCATTTTCCATAAGCGCATCGTCGCTCATTTCAATGCCCGCAACCTGATCGTCGGGCTTGGCATGGGCGCGCTCATGTGGGGTGCCTACGGTTTGCAGACGGTCGGCCTGGCGCAGACCACGGCAGGCAAGAATGCTTTTTTGACGGGCACGTATTGCATCCTTGTGCCGTTCGCGAGCTATTTTCTGAGCGGCGAAAAGCTCACCCGCTACAACCTGGGTGCAGCACTGCTGTGCTTGGCGGGCATTGGCCTGGTGGCGCTCGATAGCGTCGAGTTCAACATCGGTGACGTCATTACGCTGGCGGGTGCGGTCTTTTTCGCCATCCAGATGGCGGTGACCGCCAAGTACGGTCGCAAAATGGACATCAACGTCATCACGTTTTGGATGTTTATGGGCAACGGCGTGCTGAGCCTGGTCTCGTCGCTGCTATTCGAGACCCAAGCGCCTCTGTCCGTGTGGACGCCGAGCTTTATCGGTGCGATGGCGTTTCTCTCGGTGGGCTGTACGTGCGTGGCCCTGCTCATCCAAAACGTCGGCCTGGCGCATGTCCCGGCCTCGACGGGCTCGCTGCTCCTTTCCATGGAGTCGCCTTCGGGTGCGCTGTTCTCGGTGCTGCTGATGGGGGAGGCGCTCACCTCGCGCCTGCTCGCCGGCTTCGCCCTCATCTTCCTATCGATTATTTTGAGCGAGACGCATTTCGACTTTTTGCGCAAAAAGCCGCGAACGCGATTGTAAACAACTTGTTGCGCCGCCCTTCTGGGGTGGCGTTTTTTTATGCCTCGCCTTTAAAGTTATGCATTGCACTTTAGAACATGAAAGTGCCTACTGCTAAAACTTCACTGGAGGGCATCTATGGCACCAGCTCTGTCCGATTTTCAACCGCAATCAGCGCCCAAGGCCACTTGCGAGGCATAGACTATGAGGGCCCCCGCGGCGGCGCAGGCCGCTATCGGTGACGGTCTTGTTGCAGAGGCTCAGGCTTTTTCAGGCGAGCTCGCTGCGTGGCGACACGATTTGCACCAGATGCCCGAGCTGGGTAATAGCCTCCCGCAGACCTCTGCGTATATCCAGGCGCGCCTGACCGAGATGGACATCCCGTTTGCCACGCTCGTCGATGGTTCCTGTGTTGTGGGCCTTGTCGGTGCCGGTGCCGCCGCGGCCCAGGGCAATGGAGCCTGCACGGACGAACAGGCCGGTACGGTCATTATGCTGCGTGGCGACATGGATGCCCTGCCCGTTGCCGAAGAGTCGGGCGAGCCTTTCGCCTCTACGAACGGCTGCATGCATGCTTGCGGTCACGATATGCACGCGACGGCGCTGCTTGGTGCGGCGCGCCTGCTCAAGGCCCGCGAGGCCGAGCTTGTCGACGCCAACGCTACTGTCAAACTGCTGTTCCGGCCAGGCGAGGAGACCTTTGAGGGTGCCCGCGCCGCCATCGCCGACGGTCTGCTGCGGAACCCGCGTCCTCAGGCGGCTTTTGCCATGCATGTTAACAGCCAATCGCCGCTTGGCCTGGTGCTCTATGGGAGCCCGGCGCTCTCGGGCGTGTACGGTTTCCGCATCACGCTGCAGGGCAAGGGCGGCCATGGCTCGAGCCCCGAGATCTGCATCGACCCCATCACGGCCGGCGTCCATGTGCACCTGGCGCTTCAGGAGCTTATCGCTCGCGAAGTGCCGGCGGCCAAGGAGGTCGCACTGACCGTGGGTAAGTTTGCCGGTGGTCAAGCGGCCAACGTCATCCCAGATACCTGCGTGCTCGAAGGCACGCTGCGCGGCTTCGACGTTGAGCTCATGGAGCACCTCAAGGAGCGTATCGCCGAGGTCGTCAACGGCGTGGCCGCAACGTATCGCACGCCGGCCACCATCGAGACGCTCTCGGATGTTCCCCCGCTCGTGCTCGATGACGACATGACCCAGGCTTCGCTTGGCTATGTGGGTGCGACGCTGCCCAAGGCCGCCTTCTTGCCGCTGTTCCATGCCATGGCGAGCGAGGACTTTGCGCTTATCTCGAGCGAGATGCCGAGTGCGTACTTTACGATCGGCGCAGCTGTGTCCGATACGGACGAGCACTTTGCCCAACACCATCCCAAGGCACGCTTTAGCGATGCCGAGCTGCCGCTCGGCGCCGCGGCTTACACGGCGGTCGCTTTGGGCTATATCGCCGACCACCGGTAGCACCCAACCTTGCCTTTCAAGCCTGCGGGCATGGCCATAAGGCCTATGCCCTTGTCTTTCAAGGCAATCTTGGGCACTACCGGCGCCCGGCGCAGGCTATTCGTTTGTTTAAAGGAGCAGTATGTCCCGGCAGCATAAATTCTTCCCCGGTTGGCTCGTCGTGGCCTCCGGCTTTGTCATCATGGCCACGTGCTACACGATTTTCGTTAACTGCATGAGCCTGTTCCAGCCGCTCATCGTCAGCGACTTGGGCATTTCTCTTGCGCAGTACAACATCTCCAACGCCATCTCCACCGTGGTGAGCGTTATCGGCTCACTTGTGATCGGTCATGCGGCCGATAAAGTGAGCGGTCGCGTTTTGGGTTCCCTCACTGTTGTCGCCACCTCTGCCGTTCTCGCCGGCATGAGCTTTGTCGGTGAGCTGTGGCAGGTCTACGTGCTCTTTGCCGTCTCGGGCTGCTTTGCCGTTGCCTCGACCCGCCTGCTCATTAGTCTCGTCACTGCTAACTGGTTTACGGCCAAGCGAGGCCTTGCCATCTCCATCGCACTTTCGGGCTCGGGCTTTGGCGGCGCTATTCTGTCTCCCATCGTGAGCTCGCTTATCGTGAGCGTTGGCTGGCGTTCCGCCTTCCTGGTGCTCTCGGCTATCTGCATGGTGGCGGCGCTGCCCATCACGGCCTATTCCTTCCGCACCAAGCCTTCCGAGATCGTCCTTAAGCCGCTCGGCGAGAACCCGGGCGATCCGTCCGTCTCGACGGCCGGCGACAAGGACGAGCACACGGCGCCCGAGGTTAACGTTGGCTGGTCTCGCATCAAGAAGAGCCCGGCGTTTTGGCTGCTTGTCGTCGCCTTCCTCTTTATGGGGCTCGTTAACGGCGCTGTCTTGCCCAACCAGGTCACCAACATGACGAGCGTTACCGTCAACGGCGCCAAGATCGTCACGGGCGGCCACGACCCCATGTGGGCAGGTACCGTGCTTTCGGCCTACATGGTTACCGTCGTTATCGCTAAGATCTCCCTTGGCGCCATCTATGATCGATTTGGCCTGCGTTTTGGCAATGTGTTGGGGTCCGTTGCGTGCATCGTCGCCTGCGTCGCCTTGTGCTTCCCCGCAACCGACCTCGGCCCCATCGTGGCTGCCGTGAGCTTTGGTATCGGAACGTGCATGGGCACCATTACGCCCACGATCGCTGCGTCTAAGCAGTTTGGCATGGCCGACCTGGGTAAGGTCACGGGCACTATTACCTCGCTCGAGATGGTCGGCGGTACCATGGGCGCCATCGTCTCGGGTGTGCTGTTCGACGCTACGGGCTCCTTTGCGAGCACCTGGATCGTGTGCCTGATGTGCTCCGTGGTTATGCTTGTGTTCCTGTTGGCGTCCGAGCCCATCGCTGCCAAGCTGCGCGCGAGCGTGGCGGGGGAGTAGACGTCCGTCGCTCTTTTCTGTTCGCCCCGTTCTGTCCGTGGTCGCCCTGGAAGCCGAATGGATGCTCGTACCATCATTCGGTTTTCAAGGCGGCCACGGGCCTACGAATGATCCGTTTTCCTCCGTCCCTAACAGATCATGTGACCCGAAGGGGTCGGAGGAAAGCGGATCGGCTGGGGG
>CAJKZP010000011.1:0-31435 GCA_905204415.1 uncultured Collinsella sp.
GGAGCCCTCGAAACCGGGTATTGCGAGCGACGACCGAAAGGGCCCTTGAATCAATAGGTTTTAAAATCTTCTTCCAGGCCATGGGAGCTGAAGCTCGACCATGTCCGGACACTTGCGTGTCTCCCTAGAAAGGAGGTGATCCAGCCGCACCTTCCGGTACGGCTACCTTGTTACGACTTCACCCCCCTCACCCTCCACACCTTCGGCGCCTCCCCCCTCGAAAGGTTGGGCCGGCGACTTCGGGTGCAGACGACTCGGGTGGTGTGACGGGCGGTGTGTACAAGGCCCGGGAACGCATTCACCGCGGCATGCTGATCCGCGATTACTAGCAACTCCGACTTCATGGGGGCGGGTTGCAGCCCCCAATCCGAACTGGGGCCGGCTTTCCGGGATCCGCTCCCCCTCGCGGGGTGGCATCCCTCTGTACCGGCCATTGTAGCACGTGTGCAGCCCAGGGCATAAGGGGCATGATGACTTGACGTCGTCCCCGCCCTCCTCCGCCTTGACGGCGGCGGTCCCGCGTGGGTTCCCGGCATCACCCGATGGCAACACGCGGCGGGGGTTGCGCTCGTTGCGGGACTTAACCCAACATCTCACGACACGAGCTGACGACAGCCATGCACCACCTGTATGGGCTCCTCTCGGCCACGGGGTCTCCCCCGCTTCACCCATATGTCAAGCCCTGGTAAGGTTCTTCGCGTTGCTTCGAATTAAGCCACATGCTCCGCTGCTTGTGCGGGCCCCCGTCAATTCCTTTGAGTTTTAGCCTTGCGGCCGTACTCCCCAGGCGGGACGCTTAATGCGTTGGCTGCGGCACGGGGGGATCGTCCCCCCACACCTAGCGTCCATCGTTTACGGCTGGGACTACCAGGGTATCTAATCCTGTTCGCTCCCCCAGCTTTCGCGCCTCAGCGTCGGTCTCGGCCCAGAGGGCCGCCTTCGCCACCGGTGTTCCACCCGATATCTGCGCATTCCACCGCTACACCGGGTGTTCCACCCTCCCCTACCGGACCCAAGCCGCGGAGGTTCCGGGGGCTTCGGGGGGTTGAGCCCCCCGCTTCGACCCCCGGCCTGCCGGGCCGCCTACGCGCGCTTTACGCCCAATGAATCCGGATAACGCTCGCCCCCTACGTATTACCGCGGCTGCTGGCACGTAGTTAGCCGGGGCTTCTTCTGCAGGTACAGTCTTGACTCTTCCCTGCTGAAAGCGGTTTACGACCCGAAGGCCTCCGTCCCGCACGCGGCGTCGCTGCGTCAGGGTTCCCCCCATTGCGCAAGATTCCCCACTGCTGCCTCCCGTAGGAGTCTGGGCCGTGTCTCAGTCCCAATCTGGCCGGTCGGTCTCTCAACCCGGCTACCCGTTGTCGGCACGGTGGGCCGTCACCCCGCCGTCTACCTGATGGGCCGCGGAGCCATCCCCTCCCGTCGGGGCTTTAGCCGGGGTGCCATGCGGCACCCCGGGGTATCCGGTATTACCCGTCCTTTCGGGCGGCTATCCCGGGGGAGGGGGCAGGTTCTCCACGTGTTACTCAGCCGTTCGCCACTCGCTTCCACCCGAAGGTGGGTGCCGTTCGACTTGCATGTGTTAGGCGCGCCGCCAGCGTTCATCCTGAGCCAGGATCGAACTCTCCGTCCAAAATAAATGGGCTTCGAGCCCGTCCGGTCCTCTCAGTTCATCGCTGATCGGTTCCGTTCGATTCATATGGTTTTAGTATAGGAAAAGGAATTTCTCGGGGCCGCCTCTCGGCGGCCTTGCGAAAAACAAATCCAAGTTAGACCATTTCAAATGGTTCGATGTCTGCCCGGATGCGACACTGAAGTAAGTGTCCATCCTCGCAGTATCCGGTTCTCAAGGTGCACGCCTGCGCGGCTCATCCGGTCCGACCGGGCCGCGCGGCAAGGAGATATATTGCCAGACCGGAGGGGCGCCGTGGGTGGGAATCTGGGCGTACACATTTCCTACATAATTGTGCCATCAATTGACGTTTACCAGTTGTTAGCTACCGCTCGCCGAGCGCATCTTTATATAAAGCAGCCCCATGGCTAGAGCCGATATGCGCCCCTGGCCAAATCGCAGCCGGCATCCAGTAACTCATCGCGCTCCTCCACCGAAAAGCCCTCGGCGTACACGCGCACCACCGGTTCGGTTCCACTGGGACGGACCAGCAGCCAGGTATCGTCCCCGAATGCCAGGCGCAAACCATCCATATGACTTACGCTCTGCGGCGCCTTGCCGCATATCGACTTGGGATTCACGCCGGGAAGCAGCGTGCGCAACGTCTCGGCATCCTCGGCCTCAAGCCGCAAATCTCGACGTCCGTAGCTCGTCTTGCCAAAGCTCGCCTCGAGCTGATCGATGAGCACGCCCAAGGGCGCACCGGTCTTGGCCATGAGCTCGCACAAAATCAGACAGGCAAGAATGCCATCACGCTCGGGCATGTGCGCTGCGATACCGATGCCGCCGGCCTCTTCGCCACCCACGAGGACACCGCCCTTCTTCATCTCGGCCGCTATATATTTAAAACCGACGGGCTTGATGACCACGCGGCAGCCAAGCGCTTCGGCAACGCGACGCACAAGCGTGGAGCAAGAAAGGTTGACGACGACGCGTCCCTCTAGATTGCGATACTGGACCAAGTCGCCCAAAACGAGCGCCATGATCTGATGCGGATGTATATATCTACCGCGCTCATCAACCGCGCCGATGCGATCGGCGTCGCCATCAGTCACCAGGCCGGCGCACGCCCCGTCCTCGACAACCACACGCTCACAAGCATCCACCCACGGCTCAACCGGGTCGGGACAAATATCTCCCCTATCGGTCGTCTCGCCGGCATGAATCTCGTGGACTTCGACGCCAAGCTCTCGAAGCAAGTCGGCAAGATATCCCTGAGCCGCTCCGCCCATGGGGTCAACCACCACACGCAAACGCGCAGCGCGAATGGCATCTGCATCGACAAACGATGCCACCGCTCGCATATAGTCGGGAATGATATCTGCCGTGCGGTATTGCCCCTCGAGCCCCAGCGGCTGGGTGGCCATCGTCTCCTCGAGCCCTTCGATGACATCCTGGTTGGCCGTCGAACCATCGCCCATCCGCAGCTTGAGACATAGATAGCCCTGCGGATGATGTGAGCCCGTCACCATGAGCGCGCCGCACGCCTCGCCGTCATAAGCGGCCGCCCACGTAAGAGCGGGAGTCGGCACCGGCCGAGACACGAGCACGGCATCGAGCCCGTGGGCGGCAATCACACCCGCCGCGAGCTCGGCAAACTCGCGCGCTTGCGGTCGCGTGTCAAATCCTACATATACCGTTTTACCGGGATTCGTCTTTTGCCACAGCCCGCCGATAGCATCGGTGACACGAGCGACGTTGTCGATAGTAAAGTCTCCGTCGACGCGAGCTCGCCAACCGTCAGTTCCAAAGTGAATTATCGCGCACACGCGCAGACACCTCGCAGTGTTTGGATCATGGTACGCATGAGGTATACCCGCAACGGGCATCTGACAAGCCGCCGACACGCTCGTTCACCGTTTAGGCAAAAGCCGCCGAGATGCGCGCCGGCAACAAAAAAACCGCCCCGGCAGGGGCGGTGATTCGATACTCCTATTTTTGGGGCTCTATATATCGAGCGCATCTGCCATAGCGGCCGTCGTAACCGCCGTGGTTCCGCAGCAGCTGCCTACCATTGCGGCGCCTGCCCGCGCCCACTCGACGCATGCGCGAGCGAAGGCTTCGGGATCCTCGTGCCACACGAGCCCATCCTGTGTCTGGACCGGATTTCCCGCGTTGGGCCGAACCGTAACGGGCGTGGTAGCCGTGGCGACCATCCTTGGCACCGCGGCAGTAGCCGCTGTCAGGGAGCAACAATTGACCCCGACCGAGTTCGCACCGTGCTTCTCGGCATACAAGATGGCACCTTCGATGTTTAGGCCATCGCCCAGCAGGTCGCCCTTGTCATCAATAGCAAAACTCACCAGAACGGGCATGCCGTCAGCGGCATCATGGGCACCGGCGAGCACGGGCTGCAGATTGCGGATCGACGTGACCGTCTCGATCAGGAGGCCGTCTACGCCGGCGCTGAGCAAGGCGGACGCCTGCTCACGAGCGTTTGCGCGAATCTCTCGATACTCGGGGGAACCCTCGACAAACCACTCAATGGCAATAGGGCCCATAGACCCCAACAGGAGCTGCGGATTTGCCTGACGGGCATCGTCGACCGCCCCGCGATTGACCTCCGTCATGGATGGGGCGATTTCGTCTTGATTGAGCGCGTGGCCCGACGCCTGAAACGTGTTTGTGATGAGCACCTGCGCGCCAGCGGCGGCGTACAGTCGATGGATACGGGAAACCGTCTGCGGTTCGGCGAGGTTCCAAAATGCCGGCGGAATATCGGCGGCTCCGCATTCGCTCAGCAACACACTGCCCATGGGGCCCTGTGCCAGCAATGTCTCACTGGCAAGTCGGCGCATAAGCTCCTCGCCGCCAAAACGATTGTAATAACTCGTATCCATATATGTATTTCGCTATTCCTCGACGCTGATTCCCTGCTTTTCGAGATAGGCGAGCCAGCGGTTCATCGTGTCCTCGGAAAGCGCATGCTCCATCATGCAGGCCTCGGCATCGGCGCACTCAAAATCGACGCCGAGCTCCTGGACCAAAAACGTGCGGATCAGACGATGGCGATACCAGATAGCCGAGCCGACCTCGCGTCCACGGTCAGTCAGGATAACTTTACCGTAGTGAGACTGCTCGACAAGCTCGGATGCCTTGAGAGCCGAAACCGCCTTGTTGACCGATGCCTTCGAGACGCCAAGGCGCTGTGCGATATCGACCGATCGCACGCCATTGGTCTCCCCATCTTCGCTTTCGATGCGAACCATGCACTCCAAGTAGTCTTCGTTCGCCACCGTTAGGCGTAGCTCGCGCGAGCTATTTGTCATATCCATGAACATCCGTCCCTTCTGCATTCAATGGCTGATTCTACCCCATCCAAGCGTCGCGGTATGCCGTGGCATACCGTGCTAGAGTTCTTGTTGCACACGACGACCAAGATTGGAGCGGTCTTTATGGAAAACACCACCACGAGCCCCGATGTCCTCGAGCGCTTTTTGCGCTACGTCCAGATCAACACGCAGTCCGAGGATGCAAACTGTGACCAGGTACCCTCGAGCGCCGTTCAGTTTGACCTTGCCAACGTGCTGGCTGAAGAGCTGCGCGAGCTTGGTGCGGAAGATGCCCACGTGACCGAGCACGCCTATGTCTGCGCGCATATCCCCGCAAGTGCGGGCGCTGAGGACAAGCCCGCCCTGGGCCTGATCGCCCATCTCGACACCACCGAAGTTGCACCGGGTGCCGGCGTGAAGCCGCACATCGTACACTACGAAGGCGGCGACCTGGTCTGCGGCACGGTTGACGGTAAGCCCGTTGCCATGAGCACCGCCAAGCTTCCCGCCCTGAACGACCTCGCGGGTGAGGACCTGGTCTGCAGCGATAGCACCACGCTGCTGGGCGCGGACGACAAGGCAGGCGTCGCCGAGATCATGTCGCTTGTCGCGCGTATCGCTCAGGACCCTTCTCTGCCCCATCCCACACTCGGCATTTGCTTCTGCCCTGACGAGGAGATCGGCCACGGAGCCGAGCTGTTGGATATCGATGCCTTTGGCTGCAAGTACGCCTACACGGTCGACGGCGGCCCCATCGGCGAGCTGGAGTGGGAGTGCTTTAACGCCGCAGAGGCGACCGTCCGCTTTGAGGGCCAGTCCATCCACCCGGGCGACGCCAAGGGCCGTATGGTCAACGCAGGCAATCTGTTCTGCGACTTCAACGCGTTGCTCCCCTACGCGCAGCGCCCGGAGTATACGGAAGGCTACGAGGGCTTTTATCACCTTGAGGGTGTATCTGCGACCGTCGATCACGCCACAGCGCGCTATATCGTCCGCGACCATGACGCCGCCAAGTTCCAGCAGAAACTCGACCTTATTGATGCCGCCGCCTCGATGCTCAACCAGCGTCTGGGTGAGGAGCGCGTGACGGTCGAGATTAAGCAGCAGTATCGAAATATGGCCGAGATCGTTCGTGACTATCCCGAGCTTATTGATGTTGCCAAGGAAGCCTACCTTGCCTGCGGCGTTGAGCCCCAAGTGCTGCCGATTCGTGGCGGCACCGACGGCGCCCAGCTGTCGTTCCGCGGTCTGCCCTGCCCCAACCTTTCCACCGGCGGCTATTGCTACCACGGCGTCAACGAGTTCGTCCCGGTCAGTTCGCTCGTCAAGATGACCGACGTGCTCCAGGAGCTCGTCGCCCGCTTTGCATAAGGAACTCGAACAATCTAGGTACGCAAAACCGCCCCGTCCTCAAAACCGAGAACGGGGCGGTTTTTGGTGGCAAGGGGAGTAGTCAGCACCGCAGGTTGAGCCAACGTCAGCGAGCGACGTCCAAGGCGAACAAGTTGGCATGAAAAAGGCAGGGCATTGACCTTCTGGTCATGCCCTGCCTTTTGAATGACAAATTGTCACCTTGGGCGGCGCGCAGCGTCGAGCCGTTACGGCGTTTGGTAAAACGCCGTAACTTAAACTGCTTGTGCCAGCTTCTCGGCTCGCTCGGCGGCGGCGAGCGCCTCGATCACGGTGCCGAGCTGGTCGCCCAGAAGGACACCGTTGTAGGTGGAGTTGAAACCGATGCGGTGGTCGGTCACGCGGTCCTGGGGCTGGTTGTAGGTGCGGATCTTCTCGGAACGGTTGCCGTGGCCAATCTGGCTCTGGCGCTCGGCACCGAGCTCTGCCTGCTGCTTCTCGAGCTCCATTTCGTAGAGGCGGGCACGCAGCATCTGCATGCAGACCTCGCGGTTCTGGATCTGGGAGCGCTGCTCCTGCGACTGCACAACGGTGTTGGTGGGCAGGTGAGTGATGCGTACGGCGGAGTAGGTGGTGTTAACGCACTGACCACCAGGGCCCGAAGCGCAGTAGGTGTCGATGCGCAGGTCGGACTGGTTGATCTGGACGTCGATCTCCTCGGCCTCGGGAAGCACGGCGACGGTTGCCGTGGAGGTCTGGATACGGCCCTGGGACTCGGTCTTTGGAACGCGCTGGACACGGTGCACGCCGGACTCGAACTTCATGACGGAGTAGACGCGGTCGCCCTCGACCTTGAACTCGATGGACTTAAAGCCGCCGGCCTCGCTGGGGCTGGAATCGAGCACGGTGGTCTTCCAGCCGCGCGACTCGCAAAAGCGCTGGTACATCTTGTACAGGTCGCCGGCGAAGATGGCCGCCTCGTCGCCACCGGCGGCAGAGCGGATCTCGACGATGGTGTTCTTGTCGTCGTTGGGGTCGCTCGGGATGAGCATGTACTTGATATCTTCCTCGAGCTGGGGGAGCTTGGCCTCGTTTTCGGAGATGTCCATCTGGAGCATCTCCTTCTCATCGGCGTCGGTGGTGTCGCGGAGCATCTCCTTGGCAGCCTCGATGTCGTCGAGCGCGCTGATGTACTCGCGCGAAGCGGCGATGAGGTCGGACTGGTGCGCGTACTCCTTGTTGAGACGCGTGAACTCCTTAATATCGGAGGCGACGGCCGGGTCGGAGAGCTTCTTCTCGAGCTCCTCGTAGGCCTTGATGATCTTTTCGAGCTTGTCGCGCATGGCAGGACTCCTTTATATGCGTGAAGGTGAAAATCGGCAGAATTGATGGGGCGCATGGCGCCACTGCGGGGGTAAGCCCAGCTAGAACATGTCGATCCTCAGATACATGCGCATCCCTTCGCGTATGGGGTACATAGTTGCGGTCTAACCCATACATGATAGCGTGCGCAGGCAAACCTGCATATAACCCGCACGGAATGAGTGGACGTAGCCGTTGGGTATGTTCCTTAACGACTAGTCGTTTAAGAACGTTCCCAACGGCCAACAAAAGGACTGTCACTTTGTCACATTCTAGAGCGTTTGAAGCAGAGCGATGAAAAAGCGGATACCCTGGAGGTAGGCGCGGCGGGTGATGCGCTCGTTGGTGCCATGGACACCGCGATCGCACTCGTCATCGTCGACCACAAAGGCCGAGAAACGAATGCACTCAGAGCAAATGCGCTGGTAGTTGGCAGCGTCGGTCGCACCGATCACGGTCGAGGGCACAATTGCCACTAGCTCGAATGATCCGTTTTCCTCCGTCCCCTTTGGATCACGGAAATAGCGGGCGGCGATGGAACGAACCGCCTCGAGGCCGGGACCACCGACACGCGGGGACGGCGAGGGCTCGGAGCTGCCGGGGCCGAGTTCGACCTCCACGCGCCCGGCAAGGCCCGCCGCGGCAACGGCCTCGCGGCAGCAGGTAACGACATCGGCCACGCCCGTACCCTCGAGCATGCGGAAGTTGATATTGGCCCACATATCCTGCGGCATCACGTTGGCGCCGGTGCTGCCGCCCTCGATCTGCGTGGGCGCGCAGGTGGTCGTCACGAGCGGGTAGAGCTTTTTGCTGACGAGGCAGTCGCGGACAATGACATCCCCGTTGGCGGCAATCTCATCCGCCGTGTAGAGCCCCAGCTCGACAAGCTGTGCGGCAAGCAGATCGGTCACGCGCGTCGGCCACTCGATATCGCAGATTGCGGCGATGGCACGGCTCAGCACTTCGAGCGAAGTGCCACCGTAGGGGTTGGAGGAATGCCCGCCCTCGCTCTTCGTCTTGAGTACGATGTCGGCGTAGCCCTTCTCGGCAAGGTCGGCATGCATAAGCCAGCCCCCGCCCGCGCCGTACTCGGCAGCCGAAACAATACGGTAGTCACCCTCGTCGATCAGGTATTCAAGTTCAACGCCGCGCTCCTCGAGCACGCGGCCGATTGCTCCCGCGCCGTACTGCGTAGTTTCCTCGTCCTGGCCAAAGGCCAGGAGCAGCGTGCGCTCATGCTGCCAACCGTGCGCCAGCGCATACTCGACAGCCTCGAGAATGCCTGCGACCTGGTCTTTCATGTCGATAGCGCCACGACCCCAGATGTAGGTGTCGTCCACGTGCCCGCTAAAGGGGGCGTGCGCCCAATCGTCCTCGGTGCCCGGCACCACGGGGACCACGTCCATGTGGCCCATGAGCATAACGGGTTTGAGGGCGGGGTCGGAACCGCCAAGCGTCACCAATAGCGAATGGTCGATAAGCTCGACTTCGCCCGCCGTGAACACGCGCGGCCAGGCCTGCTGCATATACGTGCGCAGGTCGTCGAAAGGTTGCCAGTCCACCGCTTCGGCATCCATGCTCGAGATGGTCGGAAACGACAGCACGCGGCTCAAGCGCTCGCACGCGCCGGCCTCGTCTATATCGGCAAAATCGTCCTCATGCGCAAAGAAGCGCCAAACCTCGGCCATGACATCCTTTCAATTGTGATGACGAGGGCCGCCCCACCGGAGCGGCCCTGCCACGCAAACATTTGCGGTTGGTTATTTGTCCTCGAGATAACGCGAGAGAAACTCGCGGGTGCGCTGGTGTTTGGGGTTGCCGAAGAGCTCGGCCGGCGCGGCGTCCTCGAGGACCACGCCCTTGTCCATAAAGACCACGCGGTCGGACACCGTGCGGGCAAAGGCCATCTCGTGCGTGACGACGACCATGGTCATGCCGTCGGCAGCGAGCTTGCGCATGACCTCGAGCACCTCTCCCACGATCTCGGGGTCGAGCGCGGAGGTCGGCTCGTCGAACAGCATGATCTGCGGATTCATGCACAGGGCACGAGCGATGGCCACGCGCTGTTTTTGACCACCGGACAGGCGGCCCACGGCGGCGTGCGCGAACTTTTCGAGTCCCACGCTCGTCAGATGCTCCATCGCAATTTTTTCAGCCTCGGCCTTGCTCATCTTTTTGAGCGTGACGGGCGCAAGCGTGCAGTTGTCGAGCACATCCATGTTGTTGAACAGGTTAAAGCCCTGGAACACCATACCGATGTCCTCGCGGAGTTTATTGATATTGCAGCGCTCGGCCGTAAGGTCCTGGCCATGGAACCAGATGTGGCCCGCGTCCGGGGTCTCGAGCAGGTTGAGGCAGCGCAGGAAGGTCGACTTGCCCGAGCCCGAGGCGCCGATAATGGTGACGACCTCGCCGGGGTTAACGGACAAGTCGATGCCCTTGAGCACCTCGAGCGAGCCGAAGCTCTTGCGCAGGCCCTCGACGCGGATGAGCGGCTCATTGGTCTGTGCGGCGGCCGCAACGCCGGTAGTGGCGGTATCTGCCATGATGATTCTCCTCGTCTTGAGCCTAGTTGGAGCTGGGCAACGTGACCGGAGCCTCGGCACCAAGTTTTTTGCCAAAGGCCTCGAGCAGGCGGCTCGCCACGAGCGTCAGGATCAGGTAGACCACGAGCGCCACGCAGTAGACCTCCATCTGGCGGTAGTACACGCCGGCGACGGTGGTGGTGGCGTACATGAGGTCGAACACGCCGATGACCGAGAGCACCGACGAGTCCTTGATGTTGATGATGAGCTCGTTGGTGAGCGCCGGAATCGCGTTTTTAATGCCCTGGGGGAACACGACTTTGCGCATGGCTTGCCACTGCGAAAGACCCAGCGAGCGCGCTGCCTCGGCCTGGCCGGGGTCGATGGACTCGATGCCGCCGCGCAGGACCTCCATCATGTAGGCGGTGGAGTTGAGCGAGATGGTGACGAGGCCGGCGGTGAAGGTACTCCAGATCTGGTTGGCCTGGGCGGTCTCGAAGCCCATGCCGCGCAAAACGGTGAAACCCGCGTAATAGATGAGCAGACCCTGGACCATCATGGGCGTGCCGCGCACGATGGTGGAGTAGATGGTCGCAAAGCCGCGGCCAATGCTCTTAAAGAAGCGCACCAGGTCGTTGTCCACGCGATCGAAGGTCTGAATACGCAGGAACACAAAGAGCAACGCCAGGAAGAATGCGATGACGGTGCCGAAGGTGGCAAGCGCGATGGTGATCTCGATACCGCGGATAAAGAAGTCCCCGCTCTTGTAGGTCATGTAGACCAGGCTCGACAAAAAGTCGCTGGGGTTGGAGTCCGAGACGATGCTCACCTGTACCAGGTCGATAAACGACATGACGCAGCGGTCCACGAAAAAGATCGCCGCGATGGCAACCACGACATAGCTGCCCAAGCGTGCGCCACGACGGAAGCGCTCGGATGCGAACGGCGACGTTTCGCGATAGTCATTCCAGTGCATGAGTTTGGTGACGAGCGCCGCCGCCGACACGACGAGCCAGGCCCAAAGGATTGCCCAAAGGCAATCCTGGAAGATACCGGTGGGCGCCAAGAAGCTCAGCGGCGTGGGGTTGCGCTGGCTAAACGCCAGGCCAAGCGCCGCGATGACACTCGTGCCCAGGTACACATAACGGTGGTCGGCCTTGATAAAGGAGGCCAGACGATTGATGGTTTTCATGCTGCCTCCCTATGCCGGCTGGCGGTCGAGGCACGCGTCCCACATTTGGTCGCGTTCCTCTTGGCTAATGCCCTTGAGTGTCTTGTCGATGAGTTTAAGCAGCTTGTCCGAGCCCTTGCGGCAGCCGACGTTTGCCGTGACCTCCTGCTTAAAGCCCTCGCCTTCGGCAAAATGAATGGGAACGATGCCCGGGTTTTGAGCCATATAGCCCTTCTCGTTCTCGGTGTTGTAGGTCACGGCGTCGCAGGTGCCCTGCAGCAGGTTCGAGAACACCGTGGGGACGGAGTCGACCGGGTTTTTGTGCACAACGCCCGGGATCTCGTCGATGACGGTATCGAGCATGGTGTCCTTTTGGCCGAGCACCGTGGCACCGCTGAAGTCGCTGAGCTTGGTGGCGTTTTGGTAGGGCGAGCCCTCTTTTACGAACAGGCCAAAGTAGCCAATGAAGTACGGGTCGGAAAAGCCGACCGACTCCTCGCGCTCGGGCGTGGCGCTCATGCCGGCGATGATGAGGTCGATCTGGCCGTTGTTGAGCGAATCGATGAGGCCCGAGAAGCTCTGCTTGACGGCAACGGGCTCGCCACCGAGGGCCTTGCAGACGATCTTGGCGATCTGCACGTCGTAGCCATCGGCATAGGCGCCCTGTACGTTGTCGATGGGGATGGTGTACTCGCTGGCTTCGGAAACCTGCCAGTTGTACGGGGCGTAGGCCGCCTCCATGCCAATGCGGATCTTATCCTTGCCGATCACGGAATCGGACAGGTCGTCGCGACCGCCGCCCGTCGTGGGTTGAACCACCTTGAGCGTAGACGGGCGCTGACAGCCGGCGAGCGCGCCGGCGACGACGGAAGCGCTCGCAGCGAGAGCGCTACCCAAAAAGATGCGACGGCTGCATACCGGCTGTGGATGCGCGTCGCGTTGATGGGGAGAATGCATAATCTGCCTTCCCTGTTGAATCGTATGCTGACGACTTAACAGGATATACGCCAGCGACCAGCAACGCAGCACAAGCTCGAAAAATTAATAGACACACGGTAGTCATTGGGGACGTCGATGTTTTGGCAATGCCGGCGAGCGACGTCCAGAGCGAACAAGTGGCATGAAAAAGGCAAGGCATGACCAGAAGGTCTACGCCTTGCCTTTTGAATGACAAATTATCGCTCTGGACGGCGCGCAGCATCGACCGAGCGGCGGAACCTCTAGAGCAGGGTGACGCTAAAGCTACGTTTATCGGTAGCGCCGGGAGCCAAGGTGATGGTGTTGACCTTGTGCTCAAAGATGTCGTCCTCGGTGTCCATGGTGGTGTGACCGGTCCAGGGCTCGAGCGCCACAAACGGAGCGTCGTTGGCGGCAGACCACACGCCGATGTACTTAAAGCCCTCAAAGTCGATCTTGACGCCGTGGCCCGACTTGCGGCCGCGCAGCGTGAGCGTGGAGCCCGGAGTATCGGTGAACATGATGGCGTCGTTATCGAAGCTGCGATGCGTGATGGGCAGCACGTCCGAGTTATCGGGAGCCTTGTAGCTGCCCTCGAACGTCATAAGACCGTCGGGCGTGATGATGGGGGCCTCGTTAGTCCAAGCCTCGGTAAACGCCAGCTCGTAATCCTCGAACGCCTCGTCCTCGGCACCGGGGGCGGGCACGTTAAATGCGGGGTGGCCGCCCACCGAGAACGGCAGGTCAACGTCGCCGGTGTTGGTGACGGCAAAGGTCTGCGTGAGGGTGGCGTCGCCGGTCAGGGCATAGGTCATGTTGAGCTTAAAGTGGAACGGGAACGCCTTGAGCGACTCGGGCGTGTCGGTGAGCTCGTAGGTAACGGACGCACCGTCCTCTGACACCTCGACGATCTTGTGCTCCACGATACGCGCGATGCCGTGGCGAGCCATCTCGCAGGTGCCGGCCGCAGACGTCGCCGTGTTGTTGCGCAGCGATCCCACGATGGGGAACAGGACGGGCGCGTGCTTGCCCCAAAAGGCCGGGTCGCCCTGCCACAGATACTCATTGCCGTTGAGGGCAAGGCTCGTGAGCTGGGCGCCCATGGAATCGATGGCCGCGGTGAGGCCGCCGCGCTTGATGATAGTGACGGTGGACATACTACTTCCTCCAATAGTAAACAACGGTGTCGAGGGCTATTGTCCCACTCTTGGCGGCGGGGTTGAGCGGCGGGCGCAGTTATTGAGCAATAGCGTAGAGGTCAAACCCGCCCTGCGGCGTGCTATCGACCGTGTCGGGCGCCTGTGAATTAAAACTCACCGGAACCATGCGCTTTGAGGCGCGGTAACGCGTGCCGTCGGTGGCGACGGGCGGCTCATCGACCGTGAGCTCGTAGTCGCCGGGCTTAAGCTCGATGCCGTCACCTTCGGAATTGACGTATTGATACTCGTCGATTGTTTGTCCCTTGAGCGTGCGGCCCACGATGTGGACGAGCATCTGGCTATCGCCGCGCGCGGTATCCCACGTCGCGCCGTCCTTGACCTCGACCGACACATGCACCGAGCGCGTGCGGCTGAGCGATTGCTCGACAGACATCTCGACCTTGGCGGCGTCTTGGCGCTGCTGCTCGACATGGCCCCAGATGCTGCCGATTGCCGAGCAGGCGATAACGCCGGCCATGAAGGCGATGAGGATGGGGCCGAGCGGAGAACGGCGGCCCGCGTCTTCCTCACGAGCCAGATTGGGGCGATGCGTGGGTGCGGGCGCTTGGGCACCCTGCGAGGGCACGTCGAGAATGCTGAAAGATGCTGTACTGCCGGGGTCGATGGTGTGGCGCGGCTGCGGGGTCTTGGCCGGCGAGATGGACATGTCCGCCGGCTCATCGAGTGTGGCCGTGGCATCGGCCTTAGCCTCGTCGGCCTCGGCCTGGGCCCAGGCCTGTTCAAAGGTTAGGGGTTCGGCGGAGTCGGAAGCGGCGTCCGTCTCGACGGCATCGTTGCCGGTCTCGTCCTCGTCGCTCGACACGTCGCGTGGCGCGGGCTCGTCCCACTCCTCGTCCGGAGCCTCGCCCTCGCTATACCACCATTCAAAGTTATCGATATCCATACGGGGCGCCCCTTAGGCCTCGCAGACAAACACTTGCTAGCCTTATACCCGCAGATGGCACGGGAGCTCGCATGGAATGTGATAAAAGGACCGCTCCTTTGTCACATCTGGAGGGCGATGGGGATTTGGATGCAGCAAAAGTCCTCTTGGTGGGACTCGTCGTAGCTCGTGGTGTCCAGGTAGCAAAAATCGAAAGCATTGCCGATGGGCTGGAGCGCGTGCCTGTCCATGCAGGCCACGATGGCGCGGATACCCTCGGGCTCGTACGGCATGCCCCAGCGACTCATGCACAGGTACGTGCCCTCGGGCAGCACCTCGACGCCAATCTCCGCCAGCTCGGCAGGATCGCTCGGCAGTATTTCCTCGGCACCACGCGGCAACACGGCAAAGGAACCGGCACCGGCGATGGGGTCGTCGGAATGCAGCGCCTCGCGACGCAGCATGGCGCCCCAACCGCGCATGGGGCGTGTGCCCGTGAGCGCACGCATGCGCAGAATCGCCCGCATGAGCGTGGGGTGCAGCATCGAGCGGCCACGCTCGATATCGCTCGGGAACTCCTCAAAGACCACGTAGCGGCGCTCGAATTGCTTGAGCTCCGGTTTGCCCTCGCGCTCGCGCCAATAGACCGCCTCGTCGTAAAAACTCAGCCGCTCCTGCACGCTCGCGCGCTCGGCTTTGAGCCCGGCAACCTGCTCGTCGAGCGCCTGCACCCGCGAGCGCAGGTGATCGGTCGTCTCTCCAATGTCGAACGTCGAGGTCAGGCGATCGATCTCATCGAGTTCCAGTCCCAAGTCGCGCAGCATGCAGATCAGACGCATGAGCGGGATCTGCGTGGGCGAATAGAAACGGTAGCCTTTTTCGTTAACCACGGCGGGTTTAAACAGACCGATCTTGTCGTAGTAGATGAGCGTTTGGCGCGAAACGTTAAACAAGCTCGCCATCTCGCTAATCGCATACATACCCGTCTGCATAGGTCCTCCCGACACACCCTTTGACACGAAAAGCCCGCCGCCCACAGGGGCAGCGGGCTCAAACACTACTCGTATCCTACCCTAAAGATGCCTATGACCAGCGCTTATAGTTGGCGCACGACACGCCGACGGCCTCGAGTGCCTTGGCGGCGATGTGATGCACCGCCTCATCGAGCGTGGCGGGGCCGTTGTAAAACGTGAGCATGGGCGGCATGAGCATGACGCCCGGCACGCGCGCCAGGCGTGCCATGTTGTCGACATGGATCGCACTGAAGGGCGTCTCGCGCACCATAAGCACCAGGCGGCGCTGCTCTTTCATCTGCACATCGGCCGCACGCAGCAACAGGTTTTCGCTGTAGCCGCTCGCGATGCCGGCGAGCGTCTTCATGGAGCAGGGAGCCACGATCATGCCGTCGACCGGATAGGTGCCGCTTGCGATGGCAGCGCCAATGTTCTTGTTGTCGTAGACCACATCGGCATAGCACGCAAACTCGTCGAGCGTCATGCCGAGC
The DNA here is from genome assembly GCA_905204415.1 of uncultured Collinsella sp. Lineage (GTDB taxonomy): Bacteria > Actinomycetota > Coriobacteriia > Coriobacteriales > Coriobacteriaceae > Collinsella. Next base: position 15,899 of record CAJKZP010000011.1, read on the forward strand.
TCCTGCTCGATGGTGATCTCTCCCCCGCGCGTGACGACAAGCGCCGACTCAGCGCCGGCCTGGCGCAGGCATTTGAGGCATTCAAGGCCCAGTGCCGCACCGCTGGCGCCAGACACGCCAACGACAATGCGACGGGGACGAACAGAAGACTCAGGCATGACAACTCCTTAACTACTTGGTAGGGCTACTTACTAGAAGGCGAGCTCGGCGGCCCACTTGTCCTTGTCGATCTCCATGAACTGCGAGCGGATGAAGTTCTTCTTGAGGTTAAACGGAACCGTGCAGTCGAAGATGGCCTTGCAGGCGATACCGTGCTCGCGAATCGAAGGATCGAACGCGGGGTCGTTGGACGGATCGAGCACGTGGCAGTGGCAACCGGGGATGGTGATGAGGTCCACGTCGGCCTGGAAGCGCGTGGTCATGGCCCACATCACGTCGCTCATATCGAAGATGTCGACATCCTCGTCGACAAGGATGACGTGCTTGAGCTCGGAGAACGCCGAGAAGGCGAGCATGGCGGCGTTGCGCTGACGGCCCTCGTCATTTTTGCTCGACTTCTTGAACTGCATGATGGCAACGAACTTGCCGCCACCGCAGGGAGCGGCGTGAACGTTGAGCAGGCGGCCCGGGATAGCGGTCTCGACCATCTTGTAGATGGAGGCCTCGGTGGGGATACCGGCCATGGACACGTGCTCGTGCGAAGGGCCGATGCAGCTCTCCATAATGGGGTTGACGCGCGTGGTGACGGCGGTGATCTTGATCACCGGGCAGACCTTGGCGCCGCCGGTGTAGCCGGGGAACTCGGGCATGGCGTAGCCATGGCCGTTAACGTCCTCGTTGATAGTCTCGTCGTGCATGAGGTAGCCCTCGAGCACGTACTCGGCATTGGCAATGCACTTCTGCGGAACGGTGACGCAGTCGGCAAGCTCGACGGCGCGGCCGCGCAGGGCGCCGGCGATCTGCAGCTCGTTGAAGCCGAGCGGCGTGGTGGGAGCCTCGAAGCCGCAGCACATGTACACGGCGGGGTCCAGACCGATGGAGATGGAGATGGGCATATCCTCGTCGCGCTGGCAGTACTCGTCAAAGAACGCACCCAGGTGACGGCTGCCCGGGGTGATCCACATGGCGAGCTTGTCCTTGTCGACGCAGGAGAAGCGGTGGATGGTTACGTCGGACTGGGTGCCATCGGGGCTCGTGCCATAGGCGAGGCCCATGGTGATGTAGGGGCCGCCGTCAACGGGCGTGTTGGTGGGAGCGGGAACGATCTTGCGCAGGTCAAAGCCCTCGTCGGTCGCCTTGTACACGACCTCCTGGCAGTCGACGTGCTTGCCCTCGGCGATCTGCTCAGGGGCGATCAGGTTCTCGAAGCGCTTGCCGATCTCGAGACCCAGGTGCTCCTCGTCCAGGTCGAGCAGGGCGGCAACGCGCTTGCGGCTGGCAAGTATACCGATGCAAACCTTGGCGTCGTCAAAGCCCTTGACGTTGTTGAAGACCATCGCCGGACCCTCTTTGGTCGGGCGCATGACGGTGCCGCCGGCACCGACGTGACGGTAGACGCCCGAGACCTCGGCATCGGGATCGACCTGGGTATCGGTCTCGAGCAGCTGGCCCGGCATCTCGCGCAAAAAGTCGAGCGCGGAACGCAGGTCGTGAATCTGGGAAGCATCGGTAGTGGACATGGCGTGCTCCTTTCGGGAGAGTGCCCGACGGCGGTGTGCCGCCGGGCGGGGTAACGTAATGGGGTCGCGGCGCTCGCAGACGGAGCGCTCGACCACTCGAAGTTCAAGCGCTTGGCTACTTACAGCCGGGGCGCTCGACCGCTTACATCAGGCCAAAGAGGTGGAACCAGGCGGCCTCGACCAGCACGACGACAAAGACGACCGCGGTGAGGGGGATGCCCATGCGCATAGCCTCTTTGGAGGTGTAGCCGCCGGCGTCCTTGCCCTCACCGATAAGGATCGGCAGGTTATGGAACGGCAGGATGTAGTGGATGTTGATGGACGTGAAGACGATGAGCGCCACGGCGAGCGGGCTCACGCTGGAGCCGGCGGCAAAGCTGATGAACGCCGGCACGCACACGCCGAGCACGGCCATGACCGAGCCCATGAACATGTGGATGATCATGGAAAGCGCGGCGACGAGCAGGGCGAACAGGAAGATGTTCTCGGGCACGGAGCTGGGGAGCACGACGTCGGCGATCCAGGCGTTCATGCCGGTGGCACCGCCCACGGAGCCCACGGCCATGGCGGCCGTCAGGAACATGAGGGACTTGATGTCGACAGCGTTCCAGCTGGCGGGAGTGAGGACTTCGCCGATGATGGGCATGGCGAGAGCAACGCCAATGGCCAGGGTGACCCAGCCGATATAGTCGCCCGAGACGGTGAGCCACAGCGCGATGGCGATGACAAGCCACACGATGGTGCGGGTCTCCTTGACGGAGAGCTTGCCGAGCGCGGCCTGCTTGGCCACGATCTGCTCGCGATCGTAGACGAGCCCCTTGCTGGGCTTAAAGAGGAAAAGGCCCAGGAACAGGGTGCACAGCAGCGCAACCAGCATAGGCACGCTCATGTACAGGAACCAGTCGACGAAGGACGGGCTCATGCCGCCGGCCTCGGCACTGTACTGCGCAACGAGCGGGTTAAGCGTGGAGTCGCCCGTCAGGAAGAACATGGAACCCGGGGCGGCAGCGGCAAACACGAGGAAGCCGAGCTTGCCCTTGTCGTCGTCACCGTAGCCGGCGGACTCGGCGATGACCGAGACGACGGCGAGAATGAGGAAGGCGCGGGGGAACGGATGCGGGATCAGCAGCGACAGCACAAAAGTGAGCGCGAAGATCGAGATGATGAGCGACTTGGCGTCGCGCACGAACTTGAGCATGAACGCGTAGGCGATACGCTCGCCCAGGCCCGACTCCTTGACCGCGCTGGCGATGAGGTAGGCGCCGATAACGAGCCACATGGTGGCCTTGGTCCACGAGCTAAACGTGGAGGCGACCGTCGCCGAGACGCTCGCGGCACCCGTGTCGTCCACGCACACCTTAAACAGAACGAGCAGCGCGCAGTAGAGCAGGCCCACAAAGCCCGGCTGTGCCACGCCACATGCCCAGAACACCACCGTGGCGAGCGTCAGTGCCAGACAGGTCTGACCGCCGACCGTGAGCTCGACCGTCGAGCTCAGCTCCGCCAAAGGAAGAAACTTCACCAGCAAAAAGACAACGATACCCAGCACAAAGCCAATTTTGCGCTTGGTGATCTTAAACGCCTTCTTTTCCGCTTCCATCTCCCCACCTTTCTTGTTGGGGGCGCTCCGGATTCGCAGCCACGTTGCCGCTTAAAAAGGGGCGCCCGTTATCGGACACCCCTTACGTTGCGCTGTGTTGCGGCAATACAGTCAAGCGAGGTTTTTTGGATGAGAAGCGATTCCCTAGACAAAAACCGTCACAACATTCGACGCTTTTCCTCGTTTTCGAGATTTTCGCCGAATGTTGTGACGGTTTGGATGTGGCAAAGGGACTGTCTTTTTTACATAGCGAGGGCCGTGCGGATGAATGGGTCGCCGAGGGCCTCGCGGAGCCAGGGGGCCAGCTGCTCGGGGTGACCCTGCAGGTAGCCTTTGAGCTCGGACGGAGCCACGCGACGCACTTCCGAGATCTCCTCTTGGTTGATATGCAGCTCGCCCGGCTCAACATGGGCAAGGTAGACCTCGCACCATTCGCACTCGCAGCGACCGTCGCCGTGGTCCTCGCGGTACACCACGTGTCCGAGGTGCTTGAGCTGATCGGGCTCGCGCGTAATGCCGAGCTCTTCGTTGATGCGGCGCGCCGTGGCGGCCGCGACGTCTTCCCCGGGGAGCGGATGGCCGGCGCAGCTATCGGCCAGCACCCCGCCCCACAGGCGCTTGAGCGGACTGCGGCGACAGAGCAGCAGGCGCGCGTCTTCGCCCCGGCCCTCGACCAAAAGCGTCAGAAATGCCTGATGCAGGATGCCCTCACCAGCATGGGCCTCGATGCGGTCGACGGGGCCAAGCGCCTCGCCGGTCGCAGCATCGACCGCCACGACCTCGGCGCCCGCACCGCCCTCATCCCAGCCGGCGCGCAGAATGCGGGCTGCGGCTTCCTCGAGCGCGGCGATGAGCTCCTTGGTGGTGTCGAGCACGCGCTGCAGGTCGTCACCGCTCGCTTGTTCAACATGAAAACCCGTGCTTGCAACTACCGGCACGCCAAAGCGCGTGGCCAGCGCCGCCGCGATATCGTGCGCCGGGATCTCGTCTCGATGGCACGGAACGGCCAGGATGCTCACCGTTGCCGTACGGCCGGGCTCGGGGCGCGGAATGGCCTGCGCCGTGGCGCCCAGGTGCGCAAACTCCGGCGAGCAGGCGTACACCGCCATGCCTCGCGGCGTCACCGTCAGCTGGGCCTCGAGCGCAAACTTGCCCTCGCCCACTGCAACCTTTGTCGTGTGCATACCCATGGGATCTCCTACCGCCCGCGATGTACCTGAGACCATCTTCGCCTGTATTGCGACTATACAGGCAAGCCCTCCATGTGACAAAGGGACTGCCCCTTTGTCACATTCTGTTAGAGTTGCAGGGATTGAATCCCGCTTATTCATGCGACATTGGAGTGACAACCTTGACCGCCGCAACCACGCCTAAAAGTAAGCCAACCGCCGCCGCGCTCTCCCCCGCGCGCACCAAGCTCTGCCTGGCGCTGCTCGTGCTGTTGGGATTCTCGCTCGGCTGCTCCGAGTTCGTGGTCATCGGTATCGAGAGCGACTTGGCAACGGAACTCGGCGTATCACTTGCCACTGCGGGCCAGCTCATCAGCGTGTTCGCGCTCGTCTACGCTATCGCCACGCCGGTGCTTGCGCTTGGCACGGGGCGGTTCCGCCGCTACCAGCTGCTCGTGTGCTACAGCATCGTCTTTGTGCTCGGCAATTTGGTTATGGCGCTAGCACCTAACTTCCAAGCGCTCTTTATCTCGCGCATTGTCCTGGGCTCCGTCTCGGGCGCACTGCTCGCCGTGGGCGTGACATACATCCCCGAGCTGCTGTCCCCGCAGCAAACTTCGCTTGCCATCTCGGTGGTATATGGTGCGTTTTCCGTGGCAATGGTCTTTGTCACTTCGATCGGCAAGTTTGTGGCCGACACGCTCGATTGGCACGTGGCCATGTACGGCACGCTGACCTTTGCCGTTCTGATCTGCGGAGCGCTCGTGGCGTTTATGCCGCGCGCCGGGCAGACCGATGAGCCCGCCACCTTCCGCGAGCAGGCGGGGCTGCTACGCGAGCCGAGCATCATCACCGGCATGCTCATCTTCTTGTTTGGCGTGGGCTCGGTCTATGTGTTCTACGGCTACGTGACGCCTTATCTTGAGCAGGTGCTGGGCATGGGCACGGTCGAAGCCAGTACCACGCTTATGGCCTACGGCGTGTTCTGCCTGATCTCGAACATCCTGGGCGGATGGATTGATGCGCGCTTTGGCATGAAGGCGCTGCTTGTGACGTTTGTGCTGCAGGCTGCGGCGTTGCTCGGGCTGTTTGCTGTGGGCGGCACCATGCCGCTCGCGCTGGTCTTTGTCTTTAGCCTGGCGATGCTCATGTACCTGTTCTCGGTATCGTGCATCACGCACTTTATGGACGTGGCTCGCAGCCGCCATCCCAAATCGATGGTGCTCGCAAGTTCGGTTGAGCCCATGGCGTTTAACGTCGGCATCTCGTTTGGCACCGCAGTGGGCGGTGCCGTGGTAAGCGGCGTTGGCATTGCGTACGTGGGCGCAGTGGGTGCCGCGTTCTCGCTTGTGGCCTGGGCGCTCACGCTGGTGACGATTAAGCTCGCCCGCTGGGAGCGTCGCCGCCAATCAGCACAGCCCTCAATACGGGCATAGGGGCGAACACAGCCCAGGAGCCCAGGGTGGCGAGCAACCGGTGAAAACCGTCCCATACGGGTAGTGCTTATCCACCTGCAAGCTCCAGCAGTGCAATTTCATGTATTTCAGATACACGAAATGCGCGTGGGGCAACTCAGAGGCGGCGGCAGTTCATTGTCTGCCGCCGCCTTTTATACCGGATTTTATAGATATGTGAGGCGTTTACTCCATGCCCAGCAGCTCGCGCATCGGAGTTGCGTAGCTAGATGCCATGTTGCCGTAGACAATCTGCACGCCGCCGTTAACATGCACATGAGCCAGACCCCCGAATCCGCCCGATTTGGGGGTCTTTCTCGTCAAAATGTACGCTAAATCCATGAGGGCATATAATGGGACGCTCTGCTCGAATGCACGAAGGAAGGAGTGATGATGCCTGGTCACGAGAAGCGCGTCTTGTCGCTTGACGGCCTGCGAGGGCTCGGGGCGCTGATGGTGTTCCTGTTTCACGTCGACAACATGGTCAAGCCGTTTGGCACGGGGGGTCCGAGCCTCTTCCCTGGCGGCGCGTCGGTTATGGTGTTCTTTATCCTGTCCGGCATAGTGCTGTCTCTTGTTCCCTTTAAGCACATGGGAAACGGCGGGTACGACTGGCTTGGCTATTACCCAAGAAGGGTCGTCCGCCTTTGCGTACCGCTGTTTGCGGCGATTGCACTGGCCCTTCCTGCGGGCTACGTGGCCTGGCGCCTGGGGTCCACGTCGCGCTCCGCGCTTGCCGTCGCCTACGACGCGGGCCTTCCCACTGCGGTTCATGACATCCTCATGCAGTTCGACGTGCTGTTCAACGTGTCCGATGGCGTCAACAACCTCTTTGGCGCGCAGCTCGCCCGCGTTGACTCTCCCGTCTGGTCCATGAGCTGGGAGCTCTGGTTTAGCCTGACGCTTCCGCTGGCCATCTGGTGCATATCAAGGATTCGCCGGACGGATCTGGCGGTTGTTGCGACCTTTATTGCGGTGCTTGTCTCGCACTGGACGGGCTACTTTCCGCTGCGCCTTTGCCTGATGTTCTGGCTTGGCGTCATGGTGGCCCGGCAATTCGGCAAAATCAAGGCCGTCAAGCTTTCAATGCTGGCCGAGCTGGCGCTGCTTGTGGCCTCCGTTGGTGTTATCGAGCTCTCGCTCGTGTGGCATCCCGGCGGGGTCCTCGAGGCGTTGGAGTTCACCGCCATGAACGCGGCCTGCCTGGTGGTGGTTGTCGTCGCGATCGCCGACGGGTTCACGCGCCGTGCGCTCTCTGCGGCCCCCATGGTCTTTTTGGGAAAGCTGTCGTACAGCCTCTACCTTACCCACGCCATTGTCATCGGTGCGCTCGCTGCCCTGCTGCCCAGGCTCGGGATTGTCGATCCGCTCGCGATTGCCGCGGTCTCGCTGTTCGCAAGCATGCTCGTCTCCGTTGCGTTCTGGCGCATGATCGAGGTTCCCAGCATGAACCTGTCGCGCTCGCTGGCATCGTCAGAGCCTAGAAACGTCGTTCGATAATGCGTCGTACTTGGCTTCGTTTGGAGAGAGCTGGTCATGAATAGCCCCAAGCCCGTCCACCGCGTTCTCTTTGTCTGCCACGGCAACATCTGCCGCTCGACGATGGCCGAGTCGGTGTTTACCGAGCTCGTGCGCCGCGCTGGGCGCGCGGGTGAGTTTGTCATTGATTCCGCTGCGACTTCGACCGAGGAGATCGGCAACCCGCCACACCACGGTACCGCCGCCAAGCTACGCGAGGTCGGAATTCCCGTCGTCGCACATCGCGCGCGTCAGGTGCGTCGCGCGGAGTATGGCGACTGGGACCACATTGTCTATATGGACGACGAGAACGCCCGCGGTCTGTACCGTATCTTTAGCAAGGACCCCGATGGCAAGATCTCGCGCTTGCTCGATTGGACCGATCGCCCCGGCGACGTAGCCGACCCCTGGTACACCGGTAATTTCGATGCCACCTACCGCGATGTGCTCGCCGGTTGCACCGCTATGCTCGAGCAGCTGTAGGCAAGCGAGGTCGCGGGCCACACCTTCGACGCGAAACGAGCGTGGATAATCTCCCACATGAAAAATGAGCGTGGATTTTCTCCCACTTTGAGCATTCAAGTGCGCTCTAAACGGGAGAAAATCCACGCTCGACTATTCGTCTACGATCTCGGCAAGCCAGACGTTCAGCGTATCGACCTCGGGACAGCAGAACTTTGCCGTACCGGGCTCGTTGCCAGGCACGGTTCCGCCGTAGCGCAGAATATCGATGTAGGGAAAGCCCACATGACAGGCCATGGCACACATCTTGCCGCGGTCTCGGTCGAAGTCAAAGACATCGCCGGGCTTGTGACCATGATGGCAGCGGCACGTCCCCAGCTGGTCCACGCAGCTAATGCGGATACGCGGACGCTTGCCGCGCGGAGCGCCGAGCGGTTTGCTCTCGCCCGAAGGCTCGGTGGAGCCGCTCTCAGCCGTGCTATTCATGGTCAATCACGTCCAGGCAAGCCTCGATGGGAAGTCCGGCCGACTTGTCCTCCTGGTCGGCATTGCGCTCGATAAGCTCGGCCACCACGCGCATGGCGTCGGCCGTCGCACGCTGCAGGCTCCAACCAGCCATAACGCGGCCCACGAGCACCGCCGAGAACGTGTCGCCCGTGCCGGGGAAATAGACCGGAATGAGCTCAAAGGGAATCGTGAAGTACTCCCCCGCTACATGGTCGTAACCGATAACCGCGTTCGTGCCATTGACCACGGCGCTCGTAATGACCACCGACTTGGCACCCAGCTCGCGCACAGCGTCCACAAGGGCGCGGGCCTCATCGGGCGTAATTTGCTCGGCGATAGGCCTATCGGCAAGCAGGCACGCCTCGGTATAGTTGGGCACCGCGTAGTCTGCGCACTCCAGCAGGTGCCGCATAAGGCCAATCGTGGACTCGGGCACGCCCGCATAGAGCTTGCCGTTGTCGCCCATGATGGGGTCAACGAACACCTTGGTGCCCTTTTGCGCACGGCGGTGGCAGAAGTCCGAGATGATGCGCGTCTCTTCCTCGGTCACGATAAAGCCGGTCGAGATGGCGTCGAATTCAAAGCCGAGCTCCTCCCAGATGGCAAGGCTCTGGCGCACGTACTCCGTGGTGTCGTGGATGTAGAACTTGGGATAGTTGAGCGTATCGGACACGAGGGCCGTCGGCAGGTTGTGAATACGGTAGCCCATGTGCGACAGCACCGGTAGCATGGCGGAAAGCGCGACCTTGCCGTAGCCGCACATATCGTTGATCAGCAGCAGCTGAGTGTTCTTCATGAGAGTCCCCCTTGGGTCGGGTATGGCGCAGCGGCGCCACCGTGCGACTAAGTGTAGCGCAGGGAGGATTGCGGGCGAGCGCCAGCACCACGAAGAGCGCATTGTTGCCGAAAGGTTTCGAAAATGCAGCGTCGGCCGGTTACGGCGTTTGGGAAAACGCCGTAACTAATTAATTTGGTACCTTGACAATTATTTCTTGCGCTCATAGATTAGTTAGGTACAAAACAGTCCCACTACCTAACTAAAGAAAGGAGCAGCACGAATCCATGTGCGATGAAACCATCACCCTTCGCCCGCACGAGCCCGGCGGTGACCCGGCAGAGCCGGCAGACGCACCCGAGGCGTTCAACGAAGACGACCGGCTAGCCAAGCACATCCTCAATAACCTGGGCTTTTTCGGCCATTACTTGCACTTTCACGGTGGAGGTGTGTCCGGCAAGGCACCCATCATCTGCCTGCTCGCCAAACAGCCCGGCGGCGAGATGTCGCAGCAAGAGCTCGGCATGCACTTTGACCTTAAGCCGGGATCGCTTTCCGAAATCCTATCCAAACTCGAGGTCAACGGTCTTATCGAGCGCAGCCGCAATCCCAAGGATCGGCGACAGCTCACCATCCACCTGACCGAGATCGGCTGGAAAAAGGCCCGCATCGATCAGGCAGCCCGCATCCATTTTAGGGAGCAGGCATTTAGTGCACTCACGCCCGATGAGCGTAAGAACCTCGCCGATATGCTCGACAAAATCCGCGAAACCTGGGAGGGATTGGATGATTAAAACCCTTATGGGCAGCATCCGCGATTACATGAAGGTCACGATCGCCACGCCGCTGCTGGTGCTTGGCGAGGTAATCTGCCAGATGATGATCCCGTTTATCACCGCCGACATGATCGACGCCATCAAGGACGGCACCGCCGTTACCGAGATGCTGCCCACCGCCGGCCTTCTCGTACTCATCGCGCTGACGTCACTCGCCTTTGGCGCCGCAGCTGGCATCACCTGCAGCCATGCCAGCTGCGGCTTTGCCAAGAACCTGCGTCGCGACCTGTTCTACAAGATCCAGACGTTCAGCTTCGCCAACATCGACGAGTTCTCGAGCTCCTCGCTCGTCACCCGCCTCACCACCGACATCAACAACGTGCAGCAGGCCTTTATGATGCTCATCCGCATCGCCGTGCGCTCGCCGCTGGTGCTGGTCTTTGCCTTTACCATGGCATACGCCATGGGCGGCAGCGTCGCCATGGTCTACCTGGTCATCATTCCGCTGCTGGGCTTTGGCCTGTTCTTTATCATCTACAAGGTACGTCCGATCTTTGCCCGCGTGTTCCACAAATACGACGCGCTCAACGAGTCCGTCGAGGAAAACGTCACCGGCATGCGCGTGGTCAAGAGCTATGTGCGCCAGGACTACGAGAAGAAGAAGTTCGCCACCGCCGCACGCGACGTCCAGATGGACTTCACCCGCGCCGAGAAGCTGCTCGCTTTCAACAACCCCATGATGAACATCTGCGTCAACGGCGCGTTCGTCGCCATCATCTACCTGGGCTCCAAGCTCATCATCACGAGCCAGGGCACCCTGTTCGACGTGGGTCAGCTCTCCTCCATCTTTACCTACGGCTTCCAGATTCTGATGAGCCTGATGCAGCTGTCGATGATCTTTGTCATGGTGACCATGGCAGACGAGTCGGCGCACCGCATTACCGAGGTGCTGGCCGCCGAGCCCACGATCGCCAACCCGACCGAGCCCGTGCACGAGGTTGCCGACGGCTCCATCGACTTCGATCACGTGAGCTTTAAGTATTCCGAGCATGCCCGCCGCCAGGCGCTCGACGATATCGACCTGCATATTAAGAGCGGCGAGACGATCGGCATCATCGGCGGCACCGGCTCGGCCAAGTCCACGTTGGTAAACCTCATCGCCCGCCTATATGACGCCACCGAGGGCACCGTGCGCGTGGGCGGCGTGGACGTGCGCGACTACGACCTGGACGCGCTGCGCCACCAGGTAGCCATGGTCCTGCAGAAAAACGTGCTGTTTAGCGGCACCATCGCCGAGAACCTGCGCTGGGGCGGCCCGAACGCCACCGACGAGGAAGTCCGCGAGGCCGCACATCTGGCCTGCGCCGACGAGTTTGTCGACGGCTTCCCCAAGGGCTACGACACCTGGATTGAGCAGGGCGGCTCCAACGTCTCCGGCGGCCAGAAGCAGCGCCTGTGCATCGCGCGCGCCCTGCTGCGTCGCCCCAAGATTCTGATCCTGGACGACTCCACGAGCGCCGTCGACACCAAGACCGACGCCAAGATCCGCGAGGGCCTGGCGAGCTACCTGCCCAACACGACCAAACTCATCATCGCCCAGCGTATTAGCTCCGTGCAGGATGCTGACCGCATCATCGTCATGGAGGGTGGCCGCATCAAGGACATCGGCAACCATGACGAGCTGCTCAAGACGAGCGAGATCTACCGCGAGACCTTTACCTCGCAAAACAAGATGAGTGCCGAGGGCGAGGAGGCGGCCGAGACCGTCGCAGCCGACACCGAGGCATCCGCACCGCAAGCCCAGACCCAGGAAGGAGGCGAGGCACATGAGTAAGGCCGCTACCGCCGAGCGCGCACGCAACCGCAAGGGCGGCACCCTGCCGCGCCTCATCAAGATGCTCTTTGGCTTCTACCCGGTGCTTTTGCCCCTCGTCGTCGCCGGCGTGGTGCTCTGCGCCATCATCAACTCCATCGGCGCGACGTTTCTCCAGAGCGCGCTGCAGGTTATTAGCGAATCGTGGCAGTCGGGCGACTGGACGGCCGCGCAGCCCAAGATCCTGAAGCTCGTGACCATCCTCGGCTGCATCTACGCCGTGGGCGTTGCGTCATCGCTTTTCTGGAACCGCGCCATGGCCGTCATCACGCAGGGCTCGCTCGAGAAGCTGCGCGAAAAGATGTTCAACCGCATGCAGGACCTGCCGATTCGCTACTTCGACACGCACCAGCGCGGCGACATCATGAGCCACTACACCAACGACATCGACACGCTGCGTCAGATGATCAGCCAGTCGCTGCCCAACCTGCTCATGACGATCATCGTCATCGTCACCGTGTTCTTTATCATGCTGTACTACAGCGTGTGGATGTGCCTGGTCATTGTGGCCGGCGTCGCCTTTATGACCTTTATGACCAAGCTGCTCGGCTCCAACTCCGCGCGCTTCTTTATCGCGCAGCAGACCGAGCTCGGCGTGGTCGAGGGCCATATCGAGGAAGTCATGAACGGCCAGAAAGTCGTCAAGGCGTTCTGTCACGAGTCCGCCGCCGAGGCCGATTTTGACGAGCGCAACGAGAAGCTCTTCGAGGTCTCGCAGAAGGCCAACATGTACGCCAACATCCTCATGCCGATCCTCGGGAACCTGGGCGACTTGCTCTACGTGCTGGTCGCGCTGACCGGCGGCATCTTCCTGGCGCTGGGCGTGCCCAACCTGAGCCTCTCGGGCATGGCGCTCTCCATCGCCGTCGTGGTGCCGTTCCTCAACATGACCAAGCAGTTCTGCGGCCAGATCGGCCAGATCTCGCAGCAGATCAACGCCGTTGTCATGGGCCTTGCCGGCGCCGAGCGTATCTTTGAGCTCATCGACGAGGAGCCCGAGGCCGACGAGGGCTATGTGACGCTCGTCAACGCACAGGTGAATCCCGACACCTGGCAGCTCGAGGAGGCCGACCACCGCACCGGCATGTGGGCGTGGAAGCATCCGCACCGCGCGACCGGCGAGATCGAGTACGTGCCGCTGCGTGGCGACCTGGTCATGGACAACGTGGACTTTGGCTATACGCCCGACCACGAGGTGCTGCACGGCGTGTCCGTGTTCGCCAAGCCGGGCCAGAAGGTCGCGTTTGTCGGTGCCACCGGTGCCGGCAAGACGACCATCACCAACCTCATCAACCGCTTCTACGACATTGCCGACGGCAAGATCCGCTACGACGGCATCAACGTCAACAAGATTCGCAAGTCCGATCTGCGTCGCTCGCTCGGCGTGGTGCTGCAGGACGTGAACCTGTTCACCGGCACCGTGATGGACAACATCCGCTACGGCAACCTCGACGCCACCGACGAGGAGTGCATCAAGGCGGCTAAGCTCGCGGGTGCGGACGACTTTATCACCCGCCTGCCCGACGGCTACGGCACCATGCTCACCGGCAACGGCGCGCAGCTGTCGCAGGGCCAGCGCCAGCTGATCTCGATCGCGCGCGCCGCCGTGGCCGACCCGCCGGCGATGATTCTGGACGAGGCCACGAGCTCCATCGACACCCGCACCGAGGCTATCGTGCAGGCGGGCATGGACAAGCTCATGGAGGGCCGCACGACGTTTGTCATCGCACATCGCCTCTCCACCGTGCGCAACTCCGACGCGATCATCTGCCTGGACCACGGCCGCATCATCGAGCGCGGCAACCACGACGAGCTGATCGCCAAACGCGGATATTATTACCAGCTGTACACGGGTGCATTTGAGCTCGAGTAGTTCGGCCCGCCGAGATGGCCGATTTGCCGCTCATTCGTCGGGCATGACCCTAAGGTCAATGCCCTCCTCTTTCGGGGCAAATCGACTCACCTCAGCGACCCGGATACGAAACGCCATGGCGAACAAAGCCCCCGCAGTTCACACGAGCTGCGGGGGCCATTTTGTACCTCGGCTTGATTCATCCGCCACGAAATGCGCCTATCTACTACGTTTAACCGATTACCCTCAACCATGCCGAATTTCGAGAAATAAAAACCGCAGGTAGACGGATTGCGTATTTTCGGAAAACCAGGGGTGGTCGACCCATACGGTTCAAACGTAGTAGATAGGTCGTTTTCGTGGCGCGGCCCCAAAACAGTCTTTTGGGACGGGTGGTATCCTTGGTAGCCCTGTGCTGCAAACGCACCTTAAACGCAAGGAGTTTCATGGATCTTATCGCCCAGCTCGCCCGCGAGCTCAACCTTAAGGCCGCCAACATCGAGGCGGCCGTCAAGCTCATCGACGAGGGCAACACCATTCCCTTTATCTCGCGCTACCGCAAGGAAGCCACGGGCGGCATGGACGACGTCGCCCTGCGCGCGCTCGACGAGCGCCTGTCCTACCTGCGCAATCTTGAGCAGCGTAAAGAGGACGTCATTCTGCTCATCGACGCCCAGGGCAAGCTCACGCCCGAGCTCGAGCAACAGATTCGCGAGGCCACGCAGCTCCAGCGTGTCGAGGACCTCTACAAGCCCTACCGCAAAAAGCGCATGACCCGCGCGCAGAAGGCCCGCGAGGCCGGCCTGGAGCCGCTCGCCAACATGATCATCATGCAGGCCTCGGCCAAGGGCAGCGCACTCGACGCCGCCGCGGACTACGTCAACGAGGAGGCCGGCTTTGACACGCCCGAAAAGGCGCTTGCCGGCGCTGCCGACATCGTGGCCGAGACGGTGGCCGAAGACCCCGAGAACGTCGCCGACCTGCGCGCCTTTACGCAAAACAACGCCGACATCGTCGTCGAGGCCACCGACCCCACCGAGAAGACCCCCTACGAGCCCTACTACAACTTTGACGAGCCGCTGCGCCGCATCCCTAACCACCGCGTGCTGGCTATCGACCGCGGTGAGCGCGAGGGCAAGCTCCGCGTGCGCGTGAACGTCGACGGCGCTGCCGCCACGGCGCGCCTCGGCAGCCGTTGGCCCCGGCGCCAGGGCGTGTTTGCTCCCATCTTCGATGCCGCCATCGCCGACGGTTACAAGCGCCTCATGGCCCCCTCGCTGGAGCGCGAAGCCCGTGCCAAGCTCACCGTCCGCGCCCAGACCGAGGCCATTAACGTCTTTGCCAAGAATCTTGAGGGCCTGCTCTCGGCGCGCCCCGTGCGCGGCGCCCGCGTGCTCGCGCTCGATCCGGGCTACCGCACCGGCTGCAAGGTCGCCGTCATGGACGAGACCGGCAAGCTGCTCGACCACGGCGTAGTCTACCCCACCAAGCCGCGCCACGACGTCGCCGGCACCAAGCGCGAGCTCGCCCGCCTCGTCAAGAAGGACGGCGTCAACACCATCGTCATCGGCAACGGCACCGCCAGCCGTGAGACCGAGCAGATGGCGGTGGAGCTCATCCAGCGGCTGGGCGGCGGCGTCAGCTACATGATCGTCAACGAGGCGGGGGCCTCGGTCTACTCCGCCTCCAAGCTGGCCGCGGAGGAGTTCCCCGACTACGACGTGAACCTGCGAAGCGCCGTGTCCATCGCCCGGCGGCTCCAGGACCCCCTGGCCGAGCTGGTGAAGATCGACCCCAAGAGCATCGGCGTGGGCCAGTACCAGCACGACATGCCCCAGGCCCGGCTGGACGAGACCCTCTCCGGCGTGGTGG
>CAJKZP010000012.1:0-31220 GCA_905204415.1 uncultured Collinsella sp.
TGTTTTATGTCGCCAAATCCGTTGGCAGCTCCAATAACCATTCCAATCGAGGCTGATACCGCCTCTACATAACCGGCAATCATCCCGGCAGACCCCAAGCCGCTTCGATATCGTCGGCAATTACCCCCGCCACACCCAAAGTCGCCCAGACAACCCCGGCGATCGCCCGATCTGGCCTTCACAAGCCTCGCGACCACATCCGGATAACCTTCCCATAATCAGGTCTAATACTTTTCCCGAGAAGTGAACGACCTAATTTGGCCCCCCGAAGCATCCACACTTTTTGAAGCCAAAACCGCAGGATTCCAATGACAAAACCGCAGGAAATAAACCACCAAAGGTGTCGATGTTTCGGGGGTCCGTTTTGACTCGTTCACTTCTCGGGAAAAGTATTAGACCTGACAATAACGCCTTTGGCCCCACGCCCAGCAACCGCCCCTACCAATGTTGACGCGCCTCGATTACGGCCTGCCAAAGCTTAAACCGCTTCGTTTCGACGCGCTTGAGGGCAAAGTATCGCTGCTCCTCGCTCATGGGCTTGTTAAAAATGGGTCGCTTGTTCCGATGCAGCTTCCGTCGGATGCGTTCGCACAGCCGGATGAGCCTGTCGTAGTCATTTGCCTGGTCAGTCGTCACGGTGAAGTGTGCCACGCCGCTCAACAGCTCCAACTCGTTGCGGCGCTCGGCATCCTTGTAAATCTTCTCGCGCCCGTCATGAATGGCATCGCTGTCGTAATCGACCATCGCGGTCAGCACCTCTGGCAGCAGCCCGGCCTTTACTTTATCCATGCCCACTTCAACTTTAGCCGTAAGCGTTATATCGGGCGTGCGCTCCAACACGCGAAGCTTGCGATTGCGCCCGTCATTGTATCCATCGCGAATGAAGACCTTCTTGTTAAGTTCGGCCTTGCCCAATGCATACCCGCCGTAGCGCGCAGGCAGCGACATAAACATGCAGAGCCCCGACTCCCTCGGAGAGCGCGACCCCTCGATCACATATGCAAGCAGCGCCTTTGCCTTCGCGAGACCCCTCACCTTGGGGGACTTCTCGATATACGCCGCGATGAGCTCCTTAGTCGTGAGCCTGCCATCGCGCATGCCCGCATCCCTACTTGTTACCCCACCGGAAGCAAGGTTATCCAGCCGGTAATCCGATGTCATCGCATAACCGGCATAGACGGCCGCCGCCGCATCGCCATCGTGCACAGCCTGCAAAAACGCCAGCTCGGGAGAGCACACATACGCATCAAGGTCGCCCATCCAGTGGCCCAGCGAGATAAACGAACCCGCCGGGAGCTTGTTGGTGCATAGATGCGTCTTAACATGTTTGCTCCGCCGACGGCCGGCGCGCGACGGCACCAGCAAATCCAGCGTTTCGATCCCCAGGTCATAGTGATTGATAGCCTCCCGCGCTTCTTGGTCCAAGAGCGCACAGGCACCTGCAATCGACACGACCTCTGGCTCCGAATCCCCAAAGCGAGGGTTCGGCATGTGCGCCAACAGCGCCAATGCGGCGTTATGCGAAACGATAAAGTACCTCATGGCGCGAAGATAGCACGCACGCCGGTGGCGGCCGGCGGTTCTGTTGAGTTTTCGGTAAACGACCGGCGACTTTTCGCTGAGGTGCGTCCAAAGTGTTCATTCGCCGATGCCTAAACCGCAATCCGTCAAGCTTTTGGCAAGGTTGCCGCGCAACTGGCCAAAAGCCGATCATCCACTTGCCAATTTATCCAGGGCGTAACCAACCAGTCCGCACCGCAACTTCTCAGCAAAACGCCGCGATGTCTGCGCCCTGCGGTATCCTTGAGCCACTTGCACCTGCAGCACCAAGGAGCCGCCATGCGCACCGAGCTCGATGTCCCCTTTTCGCACAAAGAAGAAGCCAAGGCGCTGGGCGCCAAATGGGACCGGACCAAGAAGATCTGGTATGTACCCAGCGGCGTCAACCCCGAGCCCTTTGCCGAGTGGCTGCCCGGTGTTGACCGATTCGACCCCTCAGCGCCGTATATATATCTAGTACTGGGCGAGCGCGAGTGCTGGAAGTGTCACAAAGAGACCTCGGTCGCGGCCTTCGGCATTCCCTATCGAACCGATAACGACGAGAGCATCACCATCGCGCACGCGCCCAACGAAGCCGGGCACATTGCCATCGACACGGTCAACGCCAACGCGCTCGCCATCGTGCCCGCTCTTGGCTGCGTGCCGAGCGAGATCCGCGACCACCTTCATAAGCGCTGCGGCTACAAGCCCGTAGGCGCGCGAGCCTCCAAAGCTCCGTCGCTCGGCAACACGTGCACCAGTTGCGACGCGCTGCAAGGCAGCCGCTATCTGTTCGAGGAGCCCTCGTCCCCGTTTGCCCTCACTGCCATCAACAAGCTGCCGGCACTGGAGTTTGTGCGCGTCGAAGTTGCCGGCGTCTTTGGCGTCCCGACCACGCGCACCGACTTTGACCAGGCGCTCTTTACCTGGGCACGCGACCATCACGCCGAGTTCCATAAGCAGCTTGGTGAGGGGATTTATCTGTAGGGACGGAGAGGCCTTCACAGTCAGCTCCTCCGCATCACCTATCCCTCGTCGCCGGCGTCGTACACGATATCGAGGCCACAAACAGGGCATTTCTCCGGATACACCGGCATATGAACGCCTGTCCGTTTTCTCACTTCGTCGCTGAGCCTGTCGCGCGCATCGATGAACCGAATGTCGAGACACGGTATTTGCGAGCCGCAGCAAGGACAGGCGACGACAAACGACCCGCAATCAACCTCTACGCTCGGAAACATATTGTTGTCTATAAGGGCACACGGCAGTTTTCCGTACTTCCCCATTGCAATATCGCCTCGCCAGCTCATACACGCTCCCCTCTCGCTATACAAATCAGAAAGAGCATGCACCGGCGGGCGTGCGCGAGATTGCATCGCCACGCGATCCGATCAAACAACACGATCGTCAAAGAATGCCAAAACCAAATACGCTAATACGGCAGAAGCCCCGCCTTTTCACGCTTCTTTTCCGAGCGATCGAACTCAGTGCGATGGGCCTCAAGAAACACCGTATTGGGTCGCCACTGACGCTCATTCGGCTGCCTTAGCGTCGCACCCGCAAAGGAAGCGTAGTCGGTCTTATCCAGCAGGTACGATCCGCACAGCCGATATTCGCCGCAAACAGGCTCAAACGAAATCAGGTGAGCATCAAATAGGGAATGAAGGTCGCGCCGAAGCAGAATGCCGTTGCTGGCAACCTGCGATTTGGGTCCCGAGTAATTCTCGATATGCGCAGCCTCCAGAGCTTCGCTGACGCCGCAGTCCGACACCGCGCAACGGCCGTCATAGGCGGCAACGAGCTGCTTGCGGAACCATTGTTGCCCCAATCGCTCGCACCTTAACGCATAGCGGACCTTTTCGTCGTCGGTCGCACCCTGTCCGGCAAACTCAATATCGACGGGCATGCGCTTCAGATAACTCATGTCGGGCGCAAAACGAGGGTCCGGCCCGCCTTTATGAACAGGACCGTGCAGAACAAACCATCCGTTTTCGGGCTCGAACCGCTCAACAAACGCAAGGCCGAGCACCTTATAGCCCACCTCGGTTGCAAATATGACTCCGACTGGAACGCCGCATTCCATGCAGTTGAGCATTTTACGGTTGTAATTCTGGTCTCGAAAACCAACGGTACCCGGCGCTTGAACCGAGTACTTAATGACCCACGTACCATCGTCCAAATAGAGCGGAGGCACATCGGTGTAGAAGCTCTTTTTAGAGTTATGGACCGAGAGCGCAAAGATCTTATTGGGATCTGGCTTCACCCGATCCTGGCCCGGCCAGAAGATCCCTGAATCCCGCGTTACGGGAAAGAAGTCCGAGCCAATTCTCAAACGATACTGATACTGAGGGCTATCTTCCTTGGTGTGGTGCGGAAGGCTGGTCCAAACGCCGCCGCGCTGCTCCTCACCCAGAAACCACTCCCATGCCTCAACGTATTCAGAAGGCACGAGACTGCAGGCACGGTCATAGCTTGGTCCATCCATCAACGGAACAGCAAGGTCAATGTCGTTCATCGCCAGCACCTACAACCATACGAACGCGAGTCATGCCCCTCAATAATATGACCGAGAGTCAATTATTACGAGATCTCATTCCGCGATCGGCACATCGTTGATGCTCTCGGTTTGCCGCTGGCGCGCTCGTACCCCGCTACCCCACTCCCCTGTATACTGATGTAGCACGTGTTTCATCCGGGCTTGTTGGACCGGATTGTTCATGGGAGGGTCTTATGGCTGCTTCGAATCCGCCTAAGGGGAGCGTTTCTTCTTCGTCCATCAAGCCGGTTACGCGCAAGGCCGTGCGCTGCCAGCGCGAGGTCGCTTGGCTTGTCACGCAGGCGGCGGGCAGGCTTGTGGCGACCACTCAGGACGTCAATGCGCCTACACCGAGCTTTGTGTTAGCAGCGGCGCTGGATTTTGTGCGCCAATTGGAGCTTGCCGCACAGGATGCCAACGGCCACCTCGACTACCAGAATGTTATGGCGCCCGACCTGCAAACGTTCTGCCACATGGCCAAGTTGCCCGCCGCGCCCAATGCGCTTTCGGACGCAGGCTACATGTTTACGCTTTCGGGCGCGGACCTTATCCGCGATATCTACGCATACTGCAGCGAGCTCGCCGAGCGTCACGTCTTTGACACGGCTGAAGTCAAACCGGGATATGTCATCAAGCTGGTTCTTAGGCTGTTCTTGATAGACGGGTTCGGGGCCATGCCGGCGTAAGCCGAGTCATTAGCATCACCGTCGACTGAGCAACAACCGCTTTACCTTAGTGGGCGCCAATTGAAGGTCGATTATTGGTTCGCCTCGTCCACTAACGCATTTATTCCACGCGCTCTGACAGTCGATACTTGCGGTTGCGGCTCGTCGCCGGCGCCGTGGGCTCAAGCTCGCCTTGAGCAATGAGCGCGTTGACGCGCGACCTAACCTGGGAAATTGTAAGCCCCGTGCGTTCTGCCAGCTCACGCGTCCCCAGCTCGCCGTAGTGTTTGAGTGCCGTCACAATTAAGCCCCCGCCATGATCGACCGGCTCGATCTTTGAACGGTAAAGTACGACCTTGAACCGATCGAACCCCGGGCAGAACAGGGGCTCGGCCAGACCATGCGCGCGCATGGCATCGATCATCATCGGGATGCCCGAGCCATTGCCCTCAGCCGGCGAACCTGCGCCATCCGGCAGCGGGACAATCGACATGAGTTTCACGAGCGTCGCGTTACGGCATCGGGAGCTGCCGTCAAACAAGTTCTCGCGAGTCTTTCCCCCGTAAAGGCCGCCAGGATTCGTCACCTCGACACGATCGTCAAAGACGTCGACGGCAATCGATTGTCCACAGAACCGATCCCCGTATTCTCGATGGATTACGGCGTTGGCGATTGCCTCGCGCAGAACCTCCTCGGGAATCTCCAGCGAGTCGACACGCGAGACGCCTTGGACGGTCGAGGTTCGCCGCAAATTCTTGGCGACGGCCGCGACAGCATCCGAGATCATCTCGCCCAACGTTCCCTCACAGATTGTGTGGTCCATGAACCTCAGCGACCCCGCCGTGCCTTTCCGGGTCCCCGCATAGACAGCCATGTCGATAAAGAGCTTGGGATAAAACTGCTGAGGGTAGGTGCCCGCAACTAGGAGTCCAGCCTTGGTGACATTGCCCTGGGAATCAAGGAAATTTAGGCGCTCCAGCTTCGTTTGTTTGTCCGGCGCGCCGCGCATTGCCCGGGGCGTCAACGAGAAAGCCCGGTCTATCGTACGGTCGACCAGCGTCTCGTCGAGATCGTCCGCGCCCGCGCCCACCACCGCGTCGCGATCGCTCGGAGTCGCTCGACCGTATGACGCCAATGCGAGCACCTCGGTCGATGAAAGCGGCACATCTTTGTCATCGATGCGCTTGTAGCTGCCACCCTGGGCGCCCCGCTCTATGACATAGCAAGGCTTGCTCGACGGGTCGAGCTCCTCAATCGTGATGACCAGAACCACGGTGCCCTGGAGCTCCACGCGCTCAATGGTGTATTTGGGCGGATTGGCCAGCTTTCCGCGACCGCCGGCATCGCCCATGCCTGCCACAAATTGGTTGAGCACTTTCTCGGTCTCAAAGTTTGCAACCGGGACAAAACCTGCGCGCTCACTCACTCCGAGCACGATGATTCCGCCGGCAGTGTTCGCGAATGCGCTCACCGTTTCCCACACGTCGCGGGAAAGCGTCGTGGCGCTCTCCTTCACTTCGACGTTAAGATCATCCGAGCCCATACGCCTTAAAGACTCAAGCAGACCGGTCAGCTCGTTTTCGTTCATCTGCACGTCCTTTCGCTCGGTCCTGCGGAGAATGCCACGGATAGATTTCCCTCGTCTCTCAGTTATCTCTCGTAATTATCTCTCATCTATCTCTCTATCTCTCGGCTTAGAGATAGAGAGATAGATGAGAGATGGATTGTCTACCATTTGCTTCATTTATACATATTTTTGCTGGTAGAACAATCGTTATTGAGACAATACCATGATTGCCTGTCTCTTTACTGCTCAGTTATCTCTCATATTTTTCTCTCATCTTCCTGTCATCTCTCATATTAGAGACGAATGAGAGACGAGAGATACGCGAGTGATGGACGAACGAGGATTTTCGGACGGTCGGATATCGAGAGTGGATATTTGGACGGTTTTTGGGGCTTTTGCGGCAGATTCCGTCCAAATATCCACTCTCGTTCAATTTGCGTCCAAATATCCACTCTCGTCAGTCCGATTTTCCACGCTCGTTCGGTCGGCGTCCGAAAATCCACGCTCGTGTGTCCGAATTTCCACTCTCGTTCGACAGGCGACCAGGACGCATCGACTTCCCATCGGCATAACCGCCAGTTCGCCGCAGAGCCGCGGCCCCATATGGGTATACTCTCGAGGATTCGACTCGATTCGCCCCCGCTGGGACGTCAAAGGAGACTGCATATGCCCACCACCTCAACCGACCCGCGCGCCGCTGCCGCCGCGCTGCTGGTGCCCGGCACCACCTGCCACGGCTTTGCCGTCGAGCGCCGCGAGACCGTGCCCGAGCTCGACTCGGACGTCTACGTGCTGCGCCACACTGCCTCGGGCGCTCGCCTGCTGTACCTGGCATGCGACGACGAAAACAAGGCCTTTGCCATTGGCTTTAAGACGCCGCCGGCCGATTCCACCGGCGTGTTCCATATTCTTGAGCACTCGGTGCTGTGCGGATCGGCCAAGTTCCCCGTCAAGGAACCGTTTGTCGACCTGATCAAGAGCTCCATGCAGACGTTCCTCAACGCCATGACCTACCCCGACAAGACCATCTACCCCGTTGCCACCACCAACGAGCAGGACCTGTACAACCTGATGGACGTGTACCTGGACGCGGTGTTCAACCCGGCCATCTACACCAAGCCCACCATTTTTGAGCAGGAGGGCTGGCACTACGAGTTGGACCTGCCGGAAGGTACCGAGAGCGAGGGCGACGGCAGCGCCGCCAGCCTGCGCGAGGGCACGCTGCGCTATAACGGCGTGGTGTTCAACGAGATGAAGGGCGCGCTGTCCGACCCCATGAG
This sequence comes from uncultured Collinsella sp., assembly GCA_905204415.1. GTDB lineage: Bacteria > Actinomycetota > Coriobacteriia > Coriobacteriales > Coriobacteriaceae > Collinsella. Next base: position 7,588 of record CAJKZP010000012.1, read on the forward strand.
CGTGCTGGACGATGCTGTTAACGCCGCGCTCTATCCCGACACCGCCTATGCGCGCGAGAGCGGCGGCGATCCGCGCGCGATTCCCGCGCTCACCTACGAGCAGTTCCTGGACACGCACGCGCGCCACTACAATCCTTCCAACTCCTACATCACGCTCTATGGCGATCTGGACGTGGACCGCGCCCTGGCCTTTTTGGACGAGCGCTATCTGTCGCAGCCGAGCGCCGCGAGCCGCCGCATGGACGCAGCCGTTGCCGCCGGCGAGGACCCGTCCACGCTGGCGCCCAATCCGCTGGGCGTGCAAGCGCCCGTGACCTGCGAGTATAAGCGCGTCGAGATGGCTACCACGCCCGAAAACGCCCTGGTGGGCCTGGGCTTGGTGCTGGGCAGTGCGCTCGACCGCAAGCGCACGATCGCGGCGGACATCCTGTTCGAGGCGCTGCTGGGCTCCAACGAAGCGCCGGTTAAGAAGGCCATTCTGGCCGCCGGCCTGGGCGGCAACGTGGTGAGCTACACCGCGGCCGAGAGCCTGCAGCCCTACGAGCTCATCATGCTGCAAAACGCGCAGCCCGGCGTGGCGCGCGAGCTGCGTCGCGTGTTCCAGGACGCTTGCCGCGACCTGTGCGAGCACGGCGTTCCGCGCGAGCGCCTGGAAGCTATCATCAGCAGCAACGAATACGATCTGCGCCAGCGCGACTACGGTATCGCCGACGGCGTGGCCATTGCGTGCGACGCGCTGAGCACGTGGCTCTACGATGACGACGCTGCGACGCTGGCGCTCAAGTACGGCCCGGTGTACGAGGAGCTGCGTGGCGAGCTGGACAGCAGCTATTTTGAGAACCTGCTGCGCGAGCTGGTGCTGGAAAACGACCACATGGCGCTGGTCGAGCTGGTGCCGGTGGACGCCGCCGAGGGCGCAGAGGGCGCCGAAGCTGCCGAGCTGGCTGCCAAGCGCGACGCCATGACCGATGCCGAGCTGGCCGACGTGGTCGAGCGCACGGCCACGCTGCGTGCCGCGCAGGAGGCCGAGGACACACCCGAGGCCAAGGCCACGCTGCCGCGCCTGCGCGTTTCCGACATTGGCGAGGCGCGCCCCGAGCCGTCGCTGGTCGTGGACACGACCGCGCCTATCCCCTGCCTGCGCCACGGCATCCCCACCAACCGCCTGGCCTACGCCATGCAGTATTTCGACCTGAGCTGCGTCGCGTTTGAGGACCTGCCCTATGTGACGCTGCTCTGCCGCCTGCTCAAACAGCTGCCCACGAGCGAGCACTCGGCCGAGGAACTCGACAACTTGCTCGCCGGCAAGCTGGGCTTTTTGAGCTTTACGACCGAGGTCATGACCCAACCCGACGTGGACGGCGTGCACCCCTACCTGCTGGTGAGCGCCGGCGCCCTGTCCGAGAAGATCGATGCGCTGGCGAGCCTGCCGCGCGAGGTGTGGTCGAACACGCTGCTGGCGGATGCCGACGCCGACCGCGTCCGCGACGTGCTCACACAGATTCGCATTGGGCTTGAGCAGGGGTTTATCAACAACGGTCACTCGGCGGCACTCGGTCGCGCGATGAGCTACAGCTCGCCTTCGGCCGTGGTGCGCGAGCAGCTTTCGGGCGTGGACTTCTATCTGTTCCTGCGCGATCTGCTCGAGCACTTTGACGAGCGCCTAGACGGCCTGCGTGCCAAGCTTGCCGAGCTGGCGGAGCGCATCTTTGTGGCCGATGGCTGCATGGCGAGCTTTACCGGCAGCGATGAGGACTTTGACGCGTACTGGGCCGCTGCAGGCGACCTGGGGCTGGGCGCGGGCCATGGCACCGATGCCGGCCGCAACGCGCTCGTGGTGCCGACGCCGCGCGACCGCCACGAGGCCTTTGTCATCCCCAGCGACATCTGCTTTGCGGCAAGCGCGTGCGACCCGCGTCGTCTGGGCATCGACGTGACGGGCGCCTGGGCGGTTGCTGCCAACGCGCTCTCCTACGACTACCTGTGGAACGAGATCCGCGTGAAGGGCGGTGCGTACGGTTGCGGATTCCGCGCGGCCGGCGAGCGTCAGACGGCGTTCTACACCTACCGCGACCCGGCAATCGACCCCTCGATTGAGCGCGTGGCGCGCGCGGGCGAATGGCTCGGCAGCTTTGAGCCCGACGAGGCCGCCTTTGAGGGCTTTATCGTGAGCTGCGTGAGCGGCATGGACGCGCCGGTGAAGCCGTACGCGCTCACCAAGCGCCGCAACACGACCTACCTGGCCGGGCTCGATCCGCACGCACGCGAGGAGCGCCGCACCCAGATGCTCGCCGCCACGCCCGGTGAGCTTCGCTCGCTCGGCGCCGACGTGACGCGCATCGCAGCCGAGTCGCCTACCTGTGTCTTTGGCGGCCGAGACGTCATCGCCAAGAGCAACGCCGGCTTTAACGTCGTCGACCTGTTGGGCTAACGCACAAAGGTAGATTTTTGGGATATGCCTGAAAATCTACCTTTTTCTTTTGCCGCTGCTTGGGCGGGGCAGCTCAGCCCATCCCACCAGTTTGTCCCGATCTGTAACGCCAAGGCGGCAATATTGGCTCCAGATGTTATAAATCGAGACGTTTTCGGATGATGCCGGCCCTTTGTCTCAATCTGTAACATCTAGGTCCGATTTTGCCGAGCTACTGTTACAGATCGAGACAAACCGCCGCGAACACCCGCTCTTCGTCAAAACCCACGAAGGTGTCCATGAACCGCCCCCTTTGCGATGGCTTATGTGGTGGTTTGGGTGTTTGCCCAGATAAAACCTGCCAAAATAAACCTGTCCCTTTTTGGCAGGCTTGGGAGATGAGGCTGGGATGGATAAGGCTGAGTTACGGCGGGCGGTGATTGCTCGGCGCGATGCTCTTGATTTGGATGTTCGGGCGGCAAAGTCCGCCACTATCTGCGCGCGGCTTGTTGAGCTGTTGGATTGCCTGGGTGCCGCGGCGCCGCACACCGTTGCCATCTATGCCGCGATGGGCTCCGAAGTCGGCCCTGCCGCGTTTGCCGCTGCGGCCGCTGCGCGCGGCTGGCGCGTGGCCTATCCGTGCATGCTCTCGGCAACAGACGCCATGGCTTGTGGCCAGCGCATGTGCATGCGGGCAGTCTCTGCCGGCGATGCGTCCGAGGCCCCGTTTATCGCCTACCCTACGCGGGCCTTCGCAGCCACGGACGTCGACAGCGACCACTTCCCCATCGTGCCCGCCGCCGAGCTCGACATGGTTGTCGTGCCACTCGTAGCCTTCGACCGCGCCGGTGCGCGCCTAGGCTACGGCGGCGGCTGCTATGACCGCTACCTGCCCACGCTCTCGCCCGCATGCCAAATCATCGGCATCGCCTTTGACGAGCAGCGTGTCGACCACGTTCCCACCGACGCCCACGACCTGCCGCTGCCCCACATCATCAGCGTCTAACGGCTGGTGCACCTCCCGACGGCCTAGTGCTCCTCGCCGGCGCGGGCTAGGTCGTAGGGCGTGGTCTGGTAGACGTAGTAGTTGAGCCAGTTGGTGTAGAACAGCTGAGCCTGGCTGCGCCAGACGTTGCGCGGCTCGGCGGTGGGGTCGTCGTTCGGGAAGTAATGCGCCGGCACCTGAGGGTTGAGGCCGCGCTTCACGTCGCGCTCGTACTCCAGGCGCAGCGTATCGGTATCGTACTCGGGATGGCCAAAAACAAAGAAGCGACGGCTGTCGGTCGACTTGACGATGTACAGGCCCACCTCGTCGGACACGGCCACGACCTCGAGCTGCGGCTCGGCCTCCACGTCCTCACGGCGCACATCGGTGTTGCGCGAATGCACGGCATAGAAACGGTCGTCAAAGCCGCGAACCAGCGGGCTTTGCGGCTTCACCAGATAATGCTCAAACACGCCACTCGCCTTTGCCGGCAGGTCGTACTTCTGGATACCGTAATGATGGTAGAGCCCCGCCTGCGCGCCCCAACAAATGTGCAGCGTAGAGTGCACGTGCGTGGTGGACCAATCCATGATCTGGCAGAGCTCGGGCCAGTAGTCGACCTCCTCGAACGGCATCTGCTCCACCGGCGCGCCCGTGATGATCAGGCCGTCGTAGTGGATGTCCCGGATGTCGTCGAACGTGCGGTAGAACGTCTCCAGGTGGCCGGCGCTCACGTGCGTGGCCTCGTGCGTCTTGGTGCGCAGCAGGTCCACCTCCACCTGCAGCGGCGTGTTGGAGAGCTTGCGCATGATCTGCGTCTCAGTGGCGATCTTAGTGGGCATGAGGTTGAGGATGAGCACGCGCAGCGGACGGATGTCCTGGTGCAGCGCGCGGTACTCGGTCATGACAAAGATGTTCTCGCTCTCGAGCTGCGCGGCGGCAGGGAGGGCGTCGGGAATACGAATGGGCATGGATGCTCCTTACGAGTCAGTTGCAGCTATGGTACAACGACCGGCCCCATCCGCGCGAGCACATCGCCCAGCGATGCCGTCAGCGGCCCAAATCACTCCAAAAGTAGAGATTAAGGCATGTGCCAAAAATCTACGGCGCTTTAGTCTAGCAAAGTGGCAGCTGGACGCTACAATGGTTCGACGCGAAAAACTCGGCCGAAAGGATACATATATGTACCAGACGCGTAAGATCGGTGTGGTCGGCCAGGGCCACGTAGGAGCACATGTCGCCAACAGCCTGCTCATGCAGGGCATTGCCGATGAGCTGTACCTGTGCGATATCAACGAGGCCAAGGTGACGTCCGAGGTCCAGGACCTGCGCGACTCCCTTTCGTTTGTCCCGTATAACACTAAGATCGTCAACTGCTACGACCACTACGAGGAGCTGGCCTGCTGCGACGTCATCGTCAACGCTGCCGGCAAGGTCGCGCTGGCCGCCGGCAACCGCGACGGCGAGCTGTTCTTTACCACCGACGCCGCCCGCACCTTTGCCAAGCGCATCGTCGACGCCGGCTTTGACGGCATCTTCGTGAGCATCTCCAACCCCTGCGACGTCGTATGCACCGAGCTGTGGCACCTGACCGGCTACGATCCCAAGAAGATCATCGGCTCGGGCTGCGGTCTGGATTCCGCCCGCCTGCGCACCGAGATCTCCAAAAAGGTCGGCGTGAGCCCCAAGTCCGTCGACGCCTACATGATCGGCGAGCACGGCTTTAGCCAGCTGGCCGCCTTTAAGGCCGCGACCATCGCCGGCAAGAGCCTCAACGAGCTCCAGGCCGAGAACCCCGACAAGTACGCCTTCGACCACATGGAGGTCGAGGAGCTCGCGCGCAAGGGCGGCTATGTGACCTACCAGGGCAAGCAGTGCACCGAGTACGCCGTCGCCAACTCCGCCGCGCGCGTCTGCGCCGCCGTGCTGCACAACGAGCACGCCGTGCTTTCCGCCTCCACGCTCATGACCGGCCAGTATGGCGAGGAGGGCATCTTTACCTCCCTGCCGTGCGTGATCGGCGCCGAGGGCGTCGAGGAGGTCTACACGCTCGACCTGTCCGAGTACGAGCTCGAGGGCTTCCACAAGAGCTGCCAGCACATCCGCGACAACATCGCCCAGCTCGACTGGTGGGACGCCGAGGCCTACGACGCAAAGTAGGCCGCTGGCTGCCGCAACCTTGCAAATCGAAGCGCGATACCAAGCGGGCCGCGCCGGAAATCCCCGGAGTGGCCCGCTTTTTGCTCATGCAACACGTTTGCGAATCGAATGTGAATACTTTTCCGCGAAGTGAACGAGTAAAAACGAGCCCCCGAAGCATCGACACTTTTCAGACGCCGTTTCCTGCGGTTTCGCCGAGTTTTTCCTGCAGTTTTGGCGTCAAAAAGTGTGGATGCTTCGGGGGTCCAAAATAGGTCGTTCACTTCGCGGAAAAGTATTCACCTTCGTTTTCGCGCAGACACGAATCCGGCCGCCACAACGCAAAACGGAGCCCGCGCGCAGCGCAGACCCCGTCATGAGAGGTTATTCCCGGTATATTAGTACTGCTCGATGCCCATGTAGCGACGAACCTCGGGGCTGTGGTCGAAGGCCTTGCCGCGGGCGGCGCGCAGCTCGCAGCTCATGTTGTAGAAGAAGATCGGCTCCAGGAACGAACGCACGCTGGCAGGCACTTCGCCCACACCGTACTCGAGCGCATCGAGCACCATGACTGTATCGGTGTGCGTGTTGAGGAACGCAAGAGCGCGCTCCTCCATGGGGCGGCACTCGCCGGCGCCAAGCTGCACAAAGTAGAACACGCCGGGCTCGGTGGCTTCGAACGGGCCGTGGAAGTACTCGCCGGAGTGGATGTAGCAGCAGTGCTGCCACTGCATCTCCATGAGCGAGCAAATTGCCATGGCGTAGGTCTGGCTAAAGTTGGGTCCGGAGCCCAGGATATAGAAGAACTTGTGCTGCTGGCAGAGCTCGGCAAAGCGATCGCCCAGCTCGGCGTTGATCTTCTCGCGGGCAGCGGGCAGCAGGGCATCCATCTGCTTAAGGCCGGCGTACATGTCGGCGAGTGCCTCGTAGCCTTCCTGCTGGTCGAGCAGCTCGGCGGCGATCAGAGCGCCGATGCCCTGCGGCACCTCGGCCTGCGGCACGCCCTCGCCCCAGGGGTAGACCCAGGTGATCCACTTGCCGTTGTCGATCTTGGAGCCCTCGCAGTCGGTCATGGCGACGACCTCGGCGCCGGCAGCCAGCGCCATCTCGCAGCCGTCGACGACCTCCTGCGTGTTGCCGCTGTGGCTGCAGGCAATAACGAGCGACTTCGGCCCCAGGCTCTTGGGAGCCATCAGATAAAACTCGCGTGCCGTGTAGACCGTCGAGGTAAACGTGGTGGCCTCGCGCTTGAGCAGCTCGTTGGCCGGCATCAGGTCAATCATCGAACCGCCACAGGCAATCCAAAAAACGTTCTCGATCTTGCCCTTGCGCTCGATGATTTCCTGAACCAGATCATGTGCGTTCATGGTGATGTTCCTCCTTGTGGGGCGGCTTTGAGCGACGACGGCTCGTACCTGCTGTCGTTCTATGTTGTCCTATTTATAACACGCGTAACAACGCCCGTGAAGTCATCTCGGCAAATTTGTTCTATGTTGTTCTATCTGTGGACGTTAGATGTCGAAGACGTAGCGCGAGCCCACAATCTTTTGGCGACCGAGCAACAGAGGGTGCCCACCGGCGTCGGTAAAGTAGGCCTCCATATAGAAGAGCGGCTCACCGACCGGCACCTCCAGCAGCGGGGCCGTTTGGGCATCGGCAAGCGCAATCTCCACGGTGCAGGGGTCGGACTTGAGCGGCGCGCGACCCGAATGCTCGGCAACGAGCGCAAAGATGGAATTGTCCGTGAGGTTCTTGTCGGCAAGCGTCTGCAGATAGGGATGGTCGGCGAGCACAAAGGCGTTGTTCTCAAGCATGACAGGGATGCCGTCGGCTGTGCGCACGCGTTCGACCACGATAAGCTCGCAGCCGGGCTCCACGCCAAAGAACGCCGCATCCTCGTGCGTCGCTGCGACCACCGTGCGCGACACCAGACGCGCACCCGGCACCATGTCGTTGGCAGCACAACCCTCAGTAAAGCTCTGGACGTCACCCTTCTGGCGAATCTTGCGCTTGAGCTTGGGAGCGCACACAAAGGTGCCCCTCCCCTGCTGGCGGTTGAGATACCCCGCACGCGACAGCTCCTCGATGGCGCGACGCACGGTGACGCGCCCCACGCCGTAGGACTTCGCGAGCTCCATCTCGGAAGGAATGCGCGAGCCGGCAGCGTACACGCCGCGCGCGATCTCGCCCTTTAGGTCGTCCATGACCTGCTGGTACAGCGGCACGGCGGACACGTCAGTACGGTCGGTCTTGCTATCGAAAGCCATCGTTACGCTCCATCCCGCGCATGCTCGGACTCAAACTCTTCAATCGCCGCCATAAACTGCTCGCCAAAGGCGTCGGCCTTTTTCTCGCCAATGCCGTTGACCTGGATCAGCTCGTCGCGCGTCTGCGGGCGCAGGCGGCACAGGCCGCGCAGGGCCTTGTCGGAGAAGACCATGTACGGCGCCATCTCCAGCTCCGTCGAGATCTCCTTGCGGAGGGCACGCAGGCGCTCGAACAGCTCGGCATCGTCGCCCACGCGCGGGCGCTGATCCAGCTCGGCCTCCTCGCGCAGCAGATCAACCGCACGGCGGGCGCGGGCCGAGGCCTTGCGCTTGGACGCGCGACGCTTAACGGTAAAGGCAAACGCCTCATCCTCGACCTCGGTGGCACGCGGGCCCAGCCCCACGACCGAGTATTGCCCCTGCGAGGTGGCCAGGTAGCCGCGGCCGCACAGTTGGCCGATGATGTCCTTGATGCGCCCGACCGATTCGCTCGACAGCTCACCGTAGCCGCGGTCCTCGTCCAGATGCATCTGGCGAATGCGCTCGGTGTTGCCGCCGTGGAGCACATCGGCGATCAGCGACTTGCCAAAGCGCATGGGACGCGTGGCCACATAGCGCACAGCGGCGCGGGCCATATCGGTGACGTCTTCGACCTCGAACTGCGTCAGGCAGTTGCTGCAGTTGCCGCAGCCCTCGGCGTCGTCTGCGGTGCCGCCCGTAGCAGCCGCAACCGCATGCTCGGCCGCGGCTTCGTCGCCAAAGTAGCGCAGCATGTATTCGCGCAGGCAGCCGGTGGTATTGCAGTAGCCCTCCATCTGGCTGAGCAGACGATATCGGTTCTGGAGCGCCCACGCGCGCTGCTCGTCGTCGAGCGCCTCGTCAGCCGCATCGCCGCGGTCGATCAAAAAGCGGCGCATGCGAAAATCGTTACCGTTCCACAGCAAGTGACAGCTGGCCGGATCGCCATCGCGGCCAGCGCGGCCCGCCTCTTGGTAGTATGCCTCGATGCTCTCGGGCACGTTGTTGTGAATCACGTAGCGCACGTTGGGCTTGTCGATGCCCATGCCAAAGGCGTTGGTAGCAACCATCACCTGGATGTCGTCGTCGATAAAGGCACGCTGACTCTGGCGGCGGACGTCGTTGCCCATGCCGGCATGGTAGCGGCCCACGCGAATGCCGCTGGGGCCCAGTGCCTCGGCAAGCTCCGCGGCCAGCGCGTCGACCGTCTTGCGGGTCGAGCAATACACGATGCCGCTCTCGCTCGAATGCGCGATCACGTAGTCGCGCACCCACGCGGTCTTGGCCTTATCGCCCATCTCCTCGCAACCAAAGTAAAGGTTCTTGCGATCGAAGCCCGTCACTACCGTCGCGGGATTTTGCAGGCCGAGCATCTGCTGAATGTCCGCGCGCACGCGCTCGGTCGCCGTGGCGGTAAATGCCGCCACGATCGGGCGCCGCGGCAGCGAATCGATAAACTCGCGAATCTGCAAGTAAGCGGGACGGAAATCCTGGCCCCACTGGCTCACGCAGTGAGCCTCGTCAATGGCCACGAGCGGAACGCCGATGCCGCCTTCGGCCGCAGCTTCCTGCGCAAAGGCCAGAAAGCGCGGCTCGAGCAGGCGCTCGGGCGCCACATACATAAGCTGATAGCGGCCCTCGCGCGCCCGCTTGAGCACGGTGTTTTGCTGGGCCGGAGTAAGACTGGAGTTGAGATAGCTGGGGCGCGCACCCGCCGCGAGCAGCGCGCGGGTCTGGTCCTCCATAAGCGACAGCAACGGGCTCACCACAAAGGTGATACCAGGCAGCATGAGTGCGGGCACCTGGTAGCAAATGGACTTGCCGGCGCCTGTGGGCATAACGCCGAGCGCATCGCGGCCGGCAAGAATCGCATCCACCATGCGGTCCTGCCCCGAGCGAAACGAGGTGTAGCCAAAATAGGCGCCGAGCGTGTCGAGCGCCATCTGCTGCATGCTATCGGTCATGGTTTCCTAACGTTCAAGTCATCTGCCGCCGATTATACGCCGCCACGCGGACCGGTGCCGCGCCGCTGTCGGCCACGGGCGATGCAATCCGAAGGGAATGAGCGTGGATTTTTGGACACTTTCCGGATGAGCGTGGATAATCTCCCACTTTGAGCACGCCGTTGAGCCAAAAACGGGAGATTATCCACGCTCATTCTGCAGATTGCCGCTCTGGCGGGCTTGCAGCGTCGGCCCGTTACGCGGTTTGGTAAAACCGCGTAACTTACATGACCATGACGTAGCGGCTACCCACGTAGTACTGTTTGCCGAGCAAAACCGGCTCATCGTTGGGACCGGTAAAGCCGGCACGCAGGTTGAGCAGTGGATCATGCGGGGCAATGCCCAGCTCGGCCGCCTGCTCGGCATTGGCGCGAACGGCCTCGACCGTACGGTAGCCAACCGAGACAATCGGGATTCCGCCAACACGCTCGACCTCGGCAAAAATCGACTTGTCCTCAAGATCGGCCGTCAACAGCTCACGGTAGGCATCAAACGGCACAAAGATGTTCTCCTCAAAGATGGGCTCGCCGTCGGCCGTACGCACGCGCTTGATATGCAGCAGCAGCGCATCCTTCTGCAGGCCAAAGAACTCCATCTCGTTTTGGCGCGCCGGAACGATCTGGCGATCGATCACATGCGCACCGGCCTTCATGCCGTTGTTGGCACACAGCGCGGTAAACGTCTGCAGCGTCGAGGCGTGGAACTGGCGATTGATATGCGGCGTGGAAACAAAGGTGCCGCGGCCCTGTTGCTTAACCAGGTAACCATCGGAGCACAGCTCCTCGACGGCGCGGCGCACCGTAATTCGGCTTACCTCGTACTGCTCGGCTAGCTCAAGCTCGGACGGAATACGCTCCTTGGGTGCATAAACACCTTTCTCGATCGCATCTTTGATTTCGTCATAAATCTGCTGGTAAAGCGGTGCATTTTTGGGTGCAGGCATATCTAATCACTCTTATCGAAATATCGAAATAACTAATACGTATATAACGTCTAGGTTCATGTTACCTCATATTGATAAAACGATACACCATCCCTACCAAAAAGCAACAGCTTCATTTTGGTAGGTTTTATCTGGGCAAACGAAAGTCCCTCGAAAGCAACGGGGCTTTCGAGGGGCTCATGCGGAAGGGTTGCGCCGGGCCGGCAAAATGCCAATACCCTACTTGCCGTCGTCCTGCTGCAGGCTGTCCTGCTCGCTGAGGCGCGCCTGCCTGCTGGCCATGCGCGCGGGCTTGTCGGGATCGGGTACGGCCGTGGGCATGGGCTCGTCGACATGACCGCCCCACCAGCCGCCCACAAAGTTGAGCGTGTGGAACACGTTGATCACGGCACCGGGATCAGTGTCGCACACCAGCTTGATAATGTCCTGGCTCTCGTAGGTCGAGACAACGGCGTGCAGCAGGTACATCTTTTCGCGGCTGTATCCGCCGATGACCTCGGCACAGCTAATGCCGTGCTGAAAATGGTCAACATAGGCGGTCATGACCTCGTCTGCCTTGCGCGTCGTAATCTGCAGCGTCACGCGGTCGTAGCGACGATAGAAACTGTCGATGGTCTTGGTCGAAATAAACTGGAACACGATGGAGTACGCCGCATTGTCCCAGCCAAACATAAAGCCAAAGATCGCCAGGATAAAGCAGTTGAAACCAAAGATGACACCCCAGATAGTCTTGCCCGTGTGATTGGAGACCCACAGCGCGATAAAGTCGGTGCCGCCGGTGGATGCGCCGGACTTTAGCGCGATGGCAGCGCCCAGACCCGAGACCACGCCGCCAAAAATGATGAGCATGATCTTGTCGCCCAAAAACGGAGCAAAGTGAAAGATGTTGAGGAACAGCGATGAGAGCACGACCTGCATCATCGAGAAGATGACGAAGCGCTTGCTGATGCCGCTCCAGCATAAGAGTGCCACGGGGATGTTGAGCGCGAGCATACCGAGCGAGATGTCGATGTGGACGCCGCCGAGCGAGGTAACGCGATCGAGTAGGACCGCGACGCCGGTGAGACCGCTCGGAAGCAGGTCGGCGGGTTGAATGAACGCCTGGATCAGAAATGTCTGGAGAACGGCAGAAATGGTGACCGCCACGGCGGTGATGGCGCGGCGGACGATGGTGAGGCGGCCGAGCACGAGCACGCGATCCGTGAGCTGTTCGATGGCGTTCGCCACGTAGGCTCCCTTCGAAGGCAGATGTAGTTGTGGGGCATGCCCGCGATTGTAGCATGGAGCGTGCGGGGGCGCTTCAATTCACCCTCTCTCGACAACCAAAACGGGACCAGCAACCCCCACGACCAAAGGGCTAAATTCCAAGTGAGTAGACTTTTTACGATCTGCCGAGCACACCCAAAACAGCCACCTCTGTGACCTGCGGTTTTACAAAGGAAGATATGCATTGTGCTCGGCCTGCGCCAAAAAGTCTACTCACTTAGCCCAAATCGAAGCCAAACGGATCAAAATCGAAACCAAATTGAGCCAGTCCACCGCAAAAAACGTTTGAACCCGTGCTTCTCGCGGCGGATTGACACTACAAAGCGGCCAAGACGTCGGTCAGGTTGTCGATGATAACGTCGGCGGCGGACTGGTCCAAGTTGACGCCCTCGTGCGGACGCAGCGCCAGGACGCGGGCGCCGGAACGTTTGCCAGCCTCAATCCCCATAGGCGAATCCTCGATAACCAGGCACTCGGTAGGCTCCACCCCCAGCGCCTCCATGGCACGCAGGTAGATCTCGGGGTCGGGCTTAAACGCACTGCACTCGTGACCGCTGATGGTGTAGTCCAGCACATCGGCAATACCGGCGATATCCACTAGCTCGTCGATCAGCTCGCGATAGGACGAGCTTGCGATGACACACTTCACGCCGCGCTCGTGCAGCTCACGCATCACCGGCTCCGTCTGCTCGTTGAGAAGCTCGGCATACGGAACGGGGTGGTCCGGGCTGTAGACCTGCTTGTACTCCACGCGCAGGCGCTCGCGCAGCTCAACATCGTCGGGCACCAGCGCCTTCCAGATGGCGGGCTCGTTAGACCCCGAAAGATCGGGGATCTCGTCAAAGTGGAAGCCCTTCTCCTCCATAAACGCCACGCGACGACGGTTGTAGAACCACTCGGTATCGACCAGCACGCCGTCCATATCAAACAGCACTGCCTTGATCATACGCATCTCCTTTCGATAGCAAAAAAGGGGACGGGGCGCAAACCCCATCCCCTCTCAATCAACCCGTAAGGTCTACTTACTTGTGATTAGTAGGAAAGCTTCCACATGTAGCGACGCATGGTCAGCGGGTGCTGACGGGCCTCGGCGATCTGGTTGCCGTACTCGCGCATAACGGCGAGGTGCAGCAGCGGGTTGAAGTAGGTGATGACGCTCGCGGGCACGGCGTCAGCCAGGCCGTAGTCCTTGGAGTCGATCAGAGCGACCTTGGCGCCCATGCGCTCAAGGAAGGTGAGGGCGCGGGCGTCCATCGGACGGGTGGCGCCATCGGACATGAAGAAGACGTAGGGCTTACCCTCGGTGGAAACCTCGAACGGGCCGTGGAAGTACTCGCCGGTGTTGTAGGCGGCGGCATCGATCCACTGCATCTCGGTGAACAGGAAGGCGGCGTGAGAATAAGCCATCTTCTCGGAGGCACCGGAAGCCATGAAGTAGATCATCTTGTCGTCCTTGAAGTCCTCGGCGAACTTCTTGGCGAGCTTCTTGCAGTGCTGAGCGGCGTTCTCGCAGAGCTCGAAGACGTTGGTGAGGCCGGTGATCATGTCCTCGTAGTGGTCATAGCCCTCGGTCTGCTGAAGGATCTCGACAGCAAGAGCGATGGCGTAGCCGGGCTTCTCGCACTTGGCAGCGAAGTTGGCGTGGAAGCCGTGAACGATGACGTAGTCAGCGTCGACGGTCAGAGCGGAGCCAGCCTTGTTGGTGAGGGAGACGACCGGGCAGTTGTGCTTCTTGGCGGTCTTGTTGGCCTCGACGGTCTCGGGCGTGGAGCCACCGAGGGAGCAGGTGATCACGAAGGTGTGCTCGTTGACCCAGGAAGGCGTGTCGTAGTTGAACTCGTTAGCGGTGAAGATCTGAACGTTCAGCTTGTCCGTGTTGTTGGCCAGGAAGTACTTGGCGGGGTAAAGGTCGGACATGGAAGCGCCGCAGCCGACGAAGGCGACGCTGTGGATCTCGTGGTTGGACAGGACGTCAGCGACGATCTGCTTAGGGAGGTTAAGGTCGATCTCGTACATCTGACACATTCCTTTCGATTTTTGCGGCGCCACATTGCCGGGCGCTCGCAGGGTTACCGTGATTTGGACCGAGTCGCCGGCCCGTTGAGGATGTGACAAAGGGACTGCCCCTTGTCACGTATAGGGATGGAAGCCTGCCTGGGGTATGGGATGCCAGGCAGGCCCCCGGGGGAAAGCGGTTAGACGCTTGGTCGCGACTAGGCCAGGATGCCGGCCGCGGAGAGGGCGATGCCGCCCACGATGGCGATCACGAGAAGCCAACCGGTGTTGACGTTCTTCTTGATGAGCCAGTACATAAGGCCGGTGAGGCCAAGGGAGATCATCTGGGGCATCATGCCGTCCAGGATGTCCTGGATAACGACGGTGCCCTCAGCGAACTGCAGCGGGGTGGTGGCGCCGATCAGCGTAGCGATCATGCCGCCCACGGACATAAGACCCACGATGCCGCAGACATACATGAGCTTCTCCATGAGGTCGCCGCCCTGAAGCTTGCTCAGGTACTCGTGGCCGCCCTGATAGCCCATCTTGGCTGCGAACCAAGTGATCAGCACGGAGGGGACGATGGAGATGAGCATGGCCAGGATCGGGCCCATGATGGAGCCCTGCTGAGCCAGCTGAACGCCCAGACCAAAGGCGATAACGCGGATGGTGCCCTGGAAGAAGGAGTCACCGATGCCGGAAAGCGGACCCATGAGGGAGGTCTTGACCGCGTTGATCGAATCGGGATCGAAGTTCTCGGGATCCTTGGCGTACTCCTCCTCCATGGAGGCGGAGAGACCCAGGATGAAAGCGCTCGTCTGCGGGGTGCAGTTGTAGAACGCCATGTGACGGTGGTAAGCCTCTTTCTTAGCAGCAAGCTGCTTGGGGTCGGACTCGTCCGGATAGAGGCGATCGAGCGTGGGAACCATGCCGTAGAGGAAGCCCATGTTCATCTGACGCTCGTAGTTCCAAGAGGCCTGGATGGCCCAGGAGCGCCAGAAGAACTGGCTGACCTTCTTGTTCAGGGACACGTCCTTGGTTGCGGTTGCCATAGTGTGTTCCTCCTTAGTCTTCGTCGTCTTCGAGCGGATCGTAGTCGGAATCGACACCGGCGGCTGCATGGGAACCGTTGAACTTGAAGCCCATGAAGACGACAGCCAGGCACACACCGATCAGAGCGACCGCGATGACGGACAGGTTGAGGTAAGCGGCGAGCAGGAAACCGATGAACAGGAACGGAGTCATACCCTTCTTGATCATCATGGTGAGCAGCAGGGCCAAGCCGTAGGCAGTCATGATCTTGGTCGAAACGTTAAGACCAGTGGACAGCCACTCGGGAACCATGTTGACGATGGCCTGAACCAGGTCGGTGCCAACAAAGACGGCGAGGAAGATCGGCAGGAAGTACATGATGGCGTACAGACCGGAGCCGGCGCAGATGTGCATACGGTAGGCGGTCTTGAACTTTCCGTTATCGATCGCGCTATCTGCCACATGGGTGAGGGCGGCGATGATGGAACGGAACACGATGCCGAGGAGCTGACCCAGGACGGCGACCGGGATGGCGATCGTCATGGCGGTCTCGGCGGAAGCATCGGTCAGGCACGCAAAGGCAGCGGCCACGATGCCGCCCAGGACCATATCGGGCGGAACGGCGGCGCCGACCTGCACCAGGCCCATGGACACGAGCTCGACGGCGGCACCGACGGCAAGGCCGGTGGGCACATCGCCCAACAGCAGACCGACGAGCGTAGCGCCAACGAGGGGCTGCTCGAAGTTAAGACGACCGAGCAGGCGGGAGTCCCACATGCAGAACACGCCGACGAGGCCGACGAGCACCGCACTGATGAACGTATTCATACCCTTCTCCTTTCAGTCAGGCAAAAGCCTGGTTGATTACAGCTTGGCGTCGATGTCGACGCTCTGATACGTAGGGGTCTGCTGAACATAGAGCTTGATGCCCATGTCGAGCAGCTGGTTGACGTCGGCCTTCTGGGTGGCGTCAAGGAAGACGGAGCTGTCCTTGCCGCCGACCTGATCGGCACCGTCGTGGTTGGCGGTGGCGCCCAGGTTGATGGCGTCGAGCTTGTAGCCCTGGCAGAACTGCAGCATCTCGGCCGTGTTGCCGAAGACGAACATGACGCGCTCGCCGAGAGTGTTGAGCTTGTCCATCTTGGCGAGGGCACGCTCGACGGTGAAGACGTTCAGGCGCACGCCCTGGGGCTTGGCCAGCTTAAGAGCGCGCTTCTTGATGTCATCGTTGGCGGCAGCGTTGTCGACGACGATGATGCGCTCGGCCTGAACCTTGGTGGTCCAGGTAAAGACGACCTGACCGTGCAGCAGACGGTAGTCAAGACGTGCGAGGACGATCTTGGCGGGACCGGAGCTGTGACGGGGCGCCTTGGCCTTCTTGGCGGGAGCCGCGGCGGCCTCGACCGGTGCGTTGGGGTTGGTCAGACCGGTGCGGGCCTCGTTGATGAGGGCTGCGAGCTCGGCGCCCTTGACGGGGACGGGGCTCATAGCGAGCGTGAGCGCCAGCGGGATGTTGAAACCGCTGACAACCGTGAACTTCGTGCCGTTCTTGGAAAGCTCGACCATGTTGTTGTTGACCGAGCTGCCGAGCATATCGGTCAGCACATAGACGGTGTCGTCCGCGTTGAACGTGGCGATCATGGCGTCCACCTTATTGGTGATGGGCTCCTTGTCGTCACGAGCAAGCGACACGACGTGGACGTTCGACACGTCGCCGAGAACCATCTCGAGCGTGTCTTTGGCGCCTGCGGCCAGGCCGCCATGAGATGCGAGAATGATCTGATTCATCTTGCCTCCTCCTTTTCGTTATGGTCATTATAACGTCTTATACGTTGCGGATATTGCTAATTAGTATAAAGACCGTTCGCGGGTGAAAAACGACCGTTGACGGGTTTAACGTACTTGAAACGTTGGGGCTGGATAGGCCGGCGCTGGCCAGGCGGTGCCCGATCAGACGCCGCGCCAATCCCTTATCGCACGAAGTACCAGGGGCTTTCCTGCACGGTGGGCTCCAGCGCGATGCCGGTGCGCTCCTTAAACAGATCCATGTCCTGCGATTTTTCGGTCCACCACGCATTGGGCTTAAAGGTCATGCTCTCAATGACATGACCGACAAACACACTGTTGCGCAGCTTGGAGAAGTCGGTGTTCATAATCAGGATGGACGCGAGCACCAGCACGATGCCCAGGACTTTGATCGCGCCGGCGGGCTCGGCATAGACACCAATGCCCACCAGTACGGTGACGACCGTCTCGAATGACATTACGACGGGAACTTTCGACGTCTCGAGCCCCATGGATAGACCCTGCATATATAAGATATAAGCCACGGCCGTGGGGATGAGTCCAAAGCCAAGGAACAGCAGCAGCAGCTGTGGCGACATTGCCGCGGCGACATCCGGCCACGGAGCCGCGATAGCCGCCATAACCGCACCGCCAAAAACAAAGCCCCAAAACGTGACAGCCAGCGGGTGGACCGTCTTGGTTGCTATTCGGCTAAACACCGCGAGCGACGCACCGCAAAAGCCTGCAATCACGCCCGACGTGACGCCCCAAACCGAAAAATGAAAACCGGAAAGGTCGCCATTGGTCACCGCAAGCACGCAGCCAACGATGTTAAAGACAATGGCAACGAGCTTGTTGGGGGTCACGTCCTCGCGATAAAGCACGCGGCCGAGCATGACGCCAAACACCGGCGAGGTGTAGAGCAGCACCGAGGCCGTGGACATGCCCACCTCGCCCATGCACTCGTAATAGCAGGTGTTGGCGGCGGCCAAACCGACGATACCGACAAGCGCGCAGGGAACAAGCTCTTTAGGGCTTGCCTTGAACAGGGCCAGCGGGCCCTGAGCCACGGTAGACCCCTCGCCCGGACGGCAGCCCATAAACATCAGGACCGGCGCCAAGATAAGCGCTCCGACCAACAAGCGAAAGGCAGCCATGCTCTGGGACGAAACGCCCATGGCCGAGATGCCGTTTACAAAGATTCCGATGCTGCCCCACATAAGCGCGGCGATCAGCACCAGCACATAGCCCAGATTGCTTTTCTTCAACGCAGCCTCCTCGATATTGTTTCCAATATGTTTCACACTACGTTATAGTCGTTATATACATTTTTCAAGACACAAATCGGCGAGCGGGAAAATCTGCCCTACCGCTACAACCCATTGGTGCAAAGGGGCCAGGTTCATATGCACCAACTTGGTACAAAGCAACCTGTCCCCAATGCACCAACCCCTTGACAAACACGGCGACGCCGACGTTTTGGCAACGTCAGCGAGCGCCCGTCATTTGAGCCAAGGTGCCGTGAAATGAAAAGGCGCTGACCTTTTGGTCGCGCCTTTGAAATTGAACGGCAGATTGGCCAAATGCCGGGCGCGCAGCGTCGGCTGGGCCGCCGTTCGGTAGAACGGCGGAACCAATATCCCCTAGTAGTCCAACTTCCACATGTAGCGGCGCGTCATGTAGTCCTTGTGGGTGACGGCAGAGAGTGCACGCATGTACACGTTGTTGAGGATCGGGGCAAAGATCAGGTGGTTGAAGTACTCGCTCACGCTGTCCTTGATGTCGTTGAGGCCGAGCTCCTTGGCGTCGAGCTGATAGACGCGCTCGCCACCGTACTGGTTGACGAAGCGGATGCCGCGCTCGTCGTTGCAGCGGCTGCGGCCGACGCTGATGAGCTGGAACAGCGAGGTGCGCTTGTCCAGGATCTCGAAGGGGCCGTGGAAGAAGTCGCAGGTGTTGATGGTGCAGGAGTCGATCTGCAGCATCTCCTGCACGTTGCAGATGCTAAAGACGTAGGCGGCACCAAAGAGCGGGCCCTGAGCCATGACGTTGATGCAGGGCTTGTCGGCGTTCTGCTCGGCCCACTTGGCGGCCAGCGGACGGGTGTACTCGACGGCCTTGCGGTAGATGGGATCGACCAGGTCGAAGGCGGCCATGGCGGTCTCGTACTCGGCATAGCCCTCGGTCTGCTGCGTGAGCTCCATGGCGATCATGGTCACGACGGCGGAGTTGGTGCGGCCCATGCAGGACTCGTCGACGGCCAGGCTGTCATACTGGATCTTGTAGTCGCAGACCTCGGTGAGGCCGGACTCGTCGACATAAATGGCGATGGTGCTGGCGCCGTGGTCCTTGGCGACCTGGGCGGCGACGATGGTCTCCTTGGTACCGCGCATGGACACGACGACGGCCAGGGTGTTCTCGTTGACGTAGGCCGGGGTGGCGTGCACGAACTCGTTGCTGGTGTAGCTGGAGCTCACGACCTGCGTGGCCTCGTGCTCCATAAAGTACTGGGCAGGATAGTTGCCGCCGTTGGATCCGCCGGCACCAATCCACACGACGCGCTTGATGCCGCCCTTGTCAGCCTTGTCAGCCAAAACCTGGGAGACGACGTCCTTAACCTGTTCCTGAGTAGTCATCGTGCATCAGCCTTTCTTCTCGTTTGATGCTCTCGATGGCATACAAGTTACATACATGTTTTGATGATGTCGACTAGTTGTATGCTATATTTGTTTTAGAAATTTTGCTGGTGCGATTTTCGATAGCTCGTTACCAGCGGTTTTATTGTCATGTTGGATACATGCTTGGTTTGGTAAGCATACAAGTTAGATACAGGTTGATCGAATGAGCACTTCGTCGAAAAAGAACTTGGCCCAATACGAGCGCTTGGCGGGCACGCTGCGCGACCGCATCGCCGCCGGCACCTACGCACGCGGAGACAAGCTGCCGTCCGAGATGGAACTCATGGACGAATCGGGTCTGTCGCGCAGCACCGTGCGCCATGCCCTTAAGGTGTTAGTTGACGAGGGCCTGGTACGCACCGAGCGCGGGCGCGGCGCCTTTGTGGCCGACACACCGGCGCTCCACGAGAACAACCTGGTGTTTTCGAGCTACACGGCACAGGTCCAGGGTCAGGGCATGAAGCCCACCACGCGCACGGTGGACTCGGGCTTTGCCAAGGCGGCCGGCAGCGTGGCCAAGTTCTTTGACGCCGCCGTGGGCAGCAAGCTCGTCAAACTTGTCCGCCTGCGTTATCTGGACGATGCCCCGCTGTGCCTGGAGACCGCGTATCTGCCACCGAGCTTTGAGTCGCTCATCGATCGCGATATCAACGGTTCGCTCTACGCGACGCTGCGCCAAGAATTCCATCGCGCGCCGGCACGGGGGCACAAGACCTTTGAGGTGTGCTATGCCTCGCAAAACGAGGCGTTTTTGCTCAACGTTGAGCGCGGGCAGGCGCTGATCCTAATCACCGACTACGTCTACGACACCGACGGCCGCCCGCTCCATATCTCCAAGCGCATCCAACGCACCGACCGCGCCAAATACACCGAACCCATCGGCTAACCTGCCAAAATAAACCTGTCCCTAAATGGTAGGTTTGGGGAGGTCGGGAAACCAGGTTGGCTTGGGTTGGTTGGGCGTGCGCTCGGCTAGGACCAGCTCCATCCAACACATGTCGTACCAGCGGCCGAACTTTTGGGCGCAGCGGTCAAAGGCGCCCACCAGGCGATATCCCATATGGGCATGGAAATCCTGACTGTTGTGCGTCAGATACTCGTCGTCCTTGTCGTGCGGCACGGCAATGAGCGCGCACATGTTGGTGATGCCCATCGCGATCAGACACTGCTTGAGCGCATCGTGCAGCTTGCGGCCCAGCCCGCCGTGGCGCACGTCGCGCGCCAGGTAGATCGACGTCTCGACCGACCAGTCGTATGCCTCGCGGCTGTTGAGCGGACTCACATAGGCATAACCTACCGGACGCCCGTCCAGCTCCATCACCAGATACGGATAGCGCTCGAGCGTGCGCTCGATGCGCCCGGCGAATTCCTCAACGCTCGGCACCTCGTATTCGCAGGTAATCGCCGTCTGGCGCACATATGGCTCATAGATGGCAAGCAACGCCGGAGCATCATCGGGCGTCGCCAGGCGAATCGTCGGCTCGGACATCTCGGTCATACAACCCTTCTCCCCAAAAGCAAAGGCCACCCTGCGCCAAACCCAGCGCAAGGCGGCCCCTCGTCATTACATCAGGCTACAGGACAGCCGCCAGCGCGTCGATGTCCTCCTGCGTCGTGGCCCAGCTGGTGCAAAAGCGCACCACCGTGTGTGTCTCATCGTACTTTTCCCAATACTCGATCGAGGCATGCTCGCGAATGCGGGCCATATCCTCGTTGGGCAGAATCACAAACTGCTGGTTCGTGGGCGTCTCCAAAAAGAACTGGTAGCCACGCTCGTGCAGCACGCGACGCAGCGCCTTCGCGGTATCGATCGCCTGACGGCCGATCTCAAAATACAGACCATCGGTAAAGAGCGCCTCAAACTGAACGCCCGTCAAGCGGCCCTTGGCCAGCAGCGCGCCGTGCTGCTTAATGCGCGGAATGGGATGCGCCGGAGCATGCATGCCGCAGAACACCACGGCCTCGCCGCAGAGCGCGCCGCACTTGGTGCCGCCGATGTAGAACACGTCGCACAGCTGCGCCAGCTCGGGCAGGGTAATGTCGCACTCATCGGCCGCCAGCGCATAGGCCAGGCGAGCACCGTCCACAAACAGCGGAATCTCACGCTTCTGGCACACCGCGTGAATCGCCGCGAGCTCGGTCTTGGAATACAGTGTGCCGTACTCGGTCGACAGGCTCACGTACACGGCACCCGGGAACACCGTGTGCTCGTAGCTCTCATTTTCGTAGAACACCTGGATATAGCTCTCGAGGTCCTCGGCGTGCATCTTGCCCTCGTAACCGGGGATGGTGAGCACCTTGTGGCCGCCAAACTCGATGGCGCCCGCCTCGTGGCAAGCGACGTGGCCGGTCTCGGCGGCAACAACGCCCTCGTAGGGCGCAAGCAGCATGTCGATCACCGTCGCGTTGGCCTGCGTGCCGCCCACCAGAAAAAACACGTCGGCATCGGGAGCCTGGCAGGCCTCGCGGATAAGCTGCTTGGCGTGCTCGGTGTGCGCGTCGGTACCGTAGCCGGGCTGCGGATCCATGTTGGTATCGACGAGCGCCTGCAGCACTGCCGGATGTGCGCCGTGGGAATAGTCGTTGTTAAACGCGAGCATGGCAATCCTCTCTTACCGGGTATCGGCCAGATGATTCAAACGGAGCTATTGTACGCCGTTGGGATAGGCAATGCGCGCGGCAAGGCACTCAAGCGCTAGCACCAGGGCAAAGCCGCAGCTCACGTCGCTCAAAAAGTGAGCTCCGATCACGATACGGCCAAAGGCGACGAGCGCCGCGACCACAGCCGCCGTCCAAAAGATCACGCGACGACGTGACGGCTTCTCCGTAAAGGCCGCCGCGGGAAGCCCGGCGAGCATAAGGCCGATCGCCGCGTGTGCGGTGTGCCCGCTCGCAAACGACTTAAAGCCGTCCTTGATCACGCCGGCGGCGATATAGGTCCACTTGTCGGGATTGCCGATTACCCACCATGGCTGAAAATTGAGCCCCGGCGTGACCTCAATCACGCGCATGCGCGGGCGCGACCATAGTGGCTTAACGACCACGTTGAGGATGATGGCCTGAGCGACCCACACGGCAAGCACCATCAACGCCCAGCGCGTGAGCTCGTCAGGCTCGGTCGCGCGCGTGAGGCGATAGACGATAAGGTTGGCGGCGATCACCAGCACAAACGTCAGCACCAGCTGAACGGCAATGAGTTTGCCGCCAACCTTCAGGGACGAGACGATCTCGTAGCCGGCCAGGCCAACGTTGACGAGGATGCCGAGCACGGCGAGCCATTTGCCCCCCCCGGAGTCGGGACGCACCGCGCGCACGAGCATAACGCCCGCGACGCTCGCCGTCAGCTCGAACGGCAGCTCGCCGGCGGCCTCGATAAAGCGACCGTACATGCTGCCGATATTGAACAGCGCGCTCGAGATCTGATAATCGAAGAAACTCCCCACGCCCAGACAAAGACACAGGACAACCGCGATCATGGCGACATCTTTCTTATAGATGTATCCGAACATGCTTTCCTTTCGATGGAACCAGAGTGCCCAAATGGGGCGTTTGCAGCGTCAACTCGCTAGTCATCATCACTAGCGCCCAGCTGTTGCAGCAGCATGAGCGCCGCAGCCACCGGGCCGGTACCGTCGTTGGCGTCGAGACCGCGACCCAGGCCGCTGCCCGCACCGGCGCCTGCCTTGTAGGGTACCGACAGCTTGCGGCTCTTGGGAAAGTTCACCGCGCCATAGCGGGTCTTAAGCTCAAAGGCCACCTTCTTGGGCACGTCGACGCCCAAAAACGTGATGCGACCGCCACTGAGCGTGACGTTCTCGAGCCCCAGACGCTCGCCGCGAATGCGGATTCGTGCGCGATTGAACAGGTTGAGTCCCGCCAACGGCAGCTCGCCATGCGCGGCCTCGGTCTCCTCCTGCACCTCATCGATGCTCTCCAGGTCCTCGGCCGCTGCGAGCTTACGGTACACGAGCACGCGCTGATCCACCGCCGGCAGGTACTCCTCGGACAAGAAGTAGTCGGCCGGCAGGTTAATGCCCACGCTCGCCGCCTCCACGCCGGCATCGTCATCGCCGCGCGCCTCGGCCACGGCCTGGCCCAGCATCTGCGTAAAC
>CAJKZP010000013.1:0-30227 GCA_905204415.1 uncultured Collinsella sp.
ACAGGAGGCCACTTAATGTGGCCTCCGTCGTGAGCAGGACTGTAGAGCAGGAAACTTCATCAGTGCCCGCCCCACGGGAAACCGGTGGGATAGACCAGTTCAGATGGGGCTTTGATGCATGGGTGGTCTGTTAGTGGGCAAATGGGTATCATACTGTGGTTACTGCATCGACTCTGTGATGCATGTTTGTACGTTCCCGACGGTCGGTTTGCCAGAAGCGCCCCGCCGGTTGTTCCAGACCCGTTTCGAAGAAAGGAAACCACACGAACCTATGGCAGCTAAAAAATCATCTCCCTTGAAGATCATTCCGCTCGGCGGCCTTGACGGCATCGGCAAGAACATGACGGTCTTCGAGTGCGGCGACGACATGGTGCTCGTCGACGCCGGTCTCATGTTCCCCGACGATTCCCAGCCCGGTATCGACCTGGTGCTTCCCGACTACACTTATGTCCTGGAGAACGAGGAGAAGCTCCGCGGCATCATCGTCACCCACGGCCACGAGGACCACACCGGTTCGCTTCCGTACCTGCTGCAGGACCTCAACAATAAGGTGCCCATCTTCTCGAGCAAGCTGACGCTCGGCTTTATTGAGGGCAAGCTCTCCGAGTTCCGCATCCGCGCGCCCAAGTTCCGCGAGGTCAAGGGCGGAAGCCACGTCAATCTCGGTGGCATCTCGCTCGACTTCTTCTCGATGACGCACTCCATTCCGGGTGCTCTGGGCGTGTTCATTCGCACCAACCAGGGCACCGTTATGCACACCGGTGACTTTAAGCTCGACCAGACGCCCATCGATGGCGTCACGCCCGATTATGCCGCCATCAGCCGCTTTGCCAAGCAGGGTATCGACCTGCTGCTTTCCGACTCCACTAACGCCACGGTTCCGGGCTTTACCAAGTCCGAGGCCGAGGTCGGTCCCAACTTGCTGCACGCCATCAAGAACGCCCCGGGCCGTGTGTTCGTCGCGTCGTTCTCGAGCCACATCCATCGCCTGCAGCAGATCTGCGACGCCGCCCGCAAGTGCGGCCGCAAGGTCGTCGTGACCGGACGTTCCATGCTCACCAACACCCGCGTGGCGCGCGAGCTGGGCTACCTCAACATCGACGATGCCGATATCCTCGATGCCTTCGATATCGATAACCTGCCCGACGATAAGATCGTCGTCATGTGCACCGGTTCGCAGGGCGAGCCGCTGTCGGCCCTGTCCCGCATGGCGAACGGCGAGCACAAGACGCTCTCCATCCACGAGGGCGATACCGTCATCCTTTCGGCAACTCCCGTTCCCGGCAACGAGAAGGCCGTCCAGCAGGTCGTCAACAGCCTGGCCAAGCTTGGCTGCGACGTCTGGGATAAGTCTCGCGCCCTCGTCCACGTCTCGGGTCACGGCAGCCAGGAGGAGCTCAAGCTCCTCATGGCCATGGCCAAGCCCACCTACTTTATGCCGGTTCACGGCGAAGCCGTGCACCTGCGCGCCCATGCCCAGCTCGCCCGTAAGATGGGCATTAAGGATGATCACATCTTTATCCTCGATAACGGCGACACGCTCGAGATGCGTGGCGGTATCGTCAAGCGCGGTACGCCCGTCGAGTCCGGCGTCGTCTACGTCGATGGCCTGCGCATCGGCGATACCGACCCCATCGTCCTGCGCGATCGCCAGAAGCTCGCCAACGACGGTATGGTCACGGCCGTCGCCATCGTCTCGCTCAAGCACAAGAAGATCGAGGCTATCGAGTTCTCGGGCCGCGGTGTTTCGTTTGCCATTGACGACCAGTTTTCCGAGGATGCTTCCGCGTCCATTATGAAGACGATTGAGAAGGGCAAGTTTAGCTTTACTAGCAGCGGCTCCGATGCCATTCGCAAGGCCGTGCGCGATTCGCTCTCCAACTTTATCTGGAGCCGTACGCGTACCCGTCCGATGATCATCCCGGTCGTCATGGAGGTTTAGTTTGGCGCGCGGATCTGCACAAAACGCCAAAGGCAATAAGGCCAACAACCAACCGGCATCTGCAAAGGGTGCCGGTTCCCATCTGCGTGCCAATAAGGGCCACGAGTCCGAGTTCGATGAGTTCGAGCCCCTGGTCGAGCCTTCGGCCAATCGCGATATCGCCGGCGTGATCATTGCCGTTTTGGCTATTGCGTCCTTCATTGCGGTGATTTCGCCGGCAACGGCACCCGTGACAGCTGCGGTTGCCGGTTTCTACCACCTTGGCTTTGGCCTGGGCGCCTACGTGCTGCCGATCGTCATCTTGCTGTTTGCCGCCACGCTCTTTTTGGGTGAGGACTCGCCGCTCAACATTCGCTCGGTTGCGGGCGGTGCCGTGGTCTTTGTGGCCATTGTTTCCATCCTGTCGCTGATGGTGCCGGGTACGACCGACTCGTGCGACCTCATGTTTACGCCGCAGAACCTTTCCGCGTCGGGCGGTTACATTGGCGCCTTTATCGCAAGTACCTTGCAAAACGCCCTGGGCAAACCTATTGCTACGGTTGTCTTGTTGGGGCTTGTCGTCGTTGGCCTGGTCATTATCGGCTTCTCGGTGGGCGGCGTTTTGCGGTCCGCACGCGATCGCGCCGATTTTGCCGAGCGTCGTCGTGCCGATGTCAATGCGAGCCCGTGGGGCGACGAAGAGGCCCTGTCGGTTCCCGGCGTCGCCCATCCGCACCTGAGCATCCTGCGCCAGAAGGGAACTGACGCCGCCGTGACCACGGTCATGGGTGGCGATGTCGATTCGGTTTTGGATGACGACGAGGACGATGATCCGTTTGTCGATGTGTCCGAGACCGTGGAGGCCGAGCGAGCCAAGACCACGCTGCTGCCGCGTCGCCATGCCAAGAAGGGCAAGGCCGCGCCCAAGCTCAACACGAGCGAGCCCGACCCGTCTTGGTCCGATAGCGAAATCGAACTCACCGAGGGCGATGACGAGGACGACGAGACTCCGCTCGAGACCGCCAAGACAACCTTGCTGCCGCGTCGCCGTGCCAAGGCAGGACAGGTCACCGGACAGTTTTCGATGGAAGACGACCCGGACAAGGCTGATGAGTCCGAACCGCCGTTTGCCGTGAATCCCGTTTCTGCAGCTCCTCAGATCCCCGATTTCCTGAAGCATCCCAAGGTTGCCGATGCCTCCAGCTCTACGGCTTCCGCTGTTCCTGTTGCAGCCGGCGATGGGGGAGCGAACGGTACCGTTGCCGATGCCGAGGGTGAACAAGAGGACGGCCTCAAGCTCCCGCCGCTCGAAATCCTGCACGCCAACCCGCAGTCGGCGTCCTCCGCGTCTTCTGATAAGGAGCTGGAACAGACTGCCGAGTCGTTGCAGTCCACCTTGCTTGAGTTTGGCCGTAGCGCCCGCGTTGTCGGCTGGATTGCCGGCCCCACGGTCACGACCTTTAAGCTACAGCCCGGTGAGGGCGAGCGCGTGAGCAAGATCTCGAGCCTCGAGGACGATATTGCGCTTTCGCTTGCCGCCCAGTCGGTGCGCATCTTCGCGCCGATACCTGGCACCTCGCTCGTTGGTATCGAGATTCCTAATCGCAAGCGTCAGAACGTCAACCTGGGCGACGTGCTTCCCTATGTGAAGGGCGGTCCGCTCGAGCTTGCCATCGGTCGCGATGCCGAGGGCACGCCGGTTGTCGCCGACCTCGCCAAAATGCCCCACCTGCTGATCGCCGGCACCACCGGTTCGGGTAAGTCGGTCATGATCAACTCCATCATCACGACGCTGCTCATGCGCGCCCTTCCCGAGGACGTTCGCCTGATCATGGTTGACCCCAAGCGCGTCGAGCTTGCGGGCTATAACGGCCTGCCGCATCTCTACGTGCCCGTGGTGACCGAGCCCAAGCAGGCGGCCAGTGCGCTGCAGTGGGCCGTGTCCGAGATGGAGCGTCGCCTGAAGGTCTTCGAGCGCCTCAACGTTCGCAAGATTTCGACGTACAACGAAAAGCAGGCCGCCGGCGAGTTTGAGCATTACGATAACCCGCCGCAAAAGATGCCCTATCTGGTCATCATCATCGACGAGCTTTCGGACCTGATGATGGTCGCTGGCAAGGATGTCGAGGCCTCGATCGTCCGTATCGCCCAGCTGGGCCGTGCCGCCGGTATTCACCTTATCGTGGCTACGCAGCGCCCCAGCTCCAACGTGGTGACGGGCCTCATTAAGGCCAACATCACTAACCGTATCGCCTTTAACGTGGCTACGGGCATCGATTCCCGCGTCATTATCGACCAGATGGGCGCCGAAAAGCTTACCGGTTTGGGCGATATGCTGTTCTCCAAGGTCGACTGGGGCAAGCCCCGCCGTATCCAGGGCTGCTTTGTCTCGGACGACGAGATCAACGAGATCGTCGAGTTCGTTAAGTCGCAAAGCGAGCCCGACTATCACGAGGAGATTCTGTCCGCCGTGGCGCCCGCCTCCATGTCCATGGCTGGTGGCGGCGGCATTGTTCGCACGGGCGTTGCCGAGCCGCAGGATGACGATCCGCTTATCTGGGAAGCCGCCCATATTGTGGTGGAATCGCAGCTGGGCTCCACATCTGGCCTGCAACGCCGCCTCAAGGTTGGCTATGCGCGCGCCGGGCGTATTATGGACATGCTGGAAGAAAAGGGTGTCGTCGGCCCGCCCGACGGTTCCAAGCCGCGCGAGGTCCTGCTGGACGAGGAGGGGCTTGCCGCGCTGGAGTCTGTCGACGCCGAGATGGCACGTGAAGATCGTGAGTTTGGAGGATTCTGATGGCTGCACGCTTTGGTGACATGCTGCTCGAGCAGCGTCGCCGGATGGGGCTTTCCATCCAGCAGGTCGCCAACACCATCAAAATCAGGCCGCAGATCATCGAGTTTTTCGAGACCGGTAACTTTGCATCGATGCCCCCGCGTGGCTATGCGCAGGGCATGATTTCGAGCTACGCTCGCTTTTTGGGGCTTAACCCGCGCGAGGTCGTCAATGCCTATTTTGATGACCTCATGGCATATGAACGCGAGACCTCGCAGCAGGGCGGTCGTTTTCAGGATGCCGCCGGCTACGTTAACTCGCGTTCGTCGGTCGATAACGGACGCTTTCTGATGGTTCAGGGTGGACGTTCGACGCGGTACGGTCAGCGTCCTCCGCAGGCGGGTTATATCACCGAGACGGGCTCCAGCGAGGAGATTCGTTCTCAGCGAGATCGCTTTCGCAGTACGCCTATGCCGGATGATCGTGCGCTTCCCGCCGCTCGCGGGTTGAGTCGCGATCCTCGCGCCGGTTACGGTGACGGAGGCTACTCCGGTCGTGGTTATCGCGGAGTTTCTTCCGGGCGTTCCCGCGGTGGTTACGCCGACGCCGATACCACGCAGGTGACGCCGCGCCTCCGTTCGCAATCGCAGCCTTACGGACAGCGCTCTTCGGCGCCTCATTCTGGCCAGCGTGACTATCAGAATCGTGGTGAGCTTGCGCCGCGTTCGGGTCAGCGTGGCTCGCAGCGCCAGGCCGGCTATCGTGGTCGTCCCGATAGCGGTCGCGGCCGTATGCCGCAGGCAAACGGTCGCGGTGGTTCTAATCGCGGACGCGGCGGCGGACGTGCCCCCCAGAACAATGGACTCGATCCGCGTATCATCTACGCCGGCATCGGTGCCGTGGTGCTTTTGCTGATTCTGCTCATCGTGGTCCTCCTGCGTGGCTGCGGCTCTTCTGCACCCGAGTCGACGCCCGAGACGCCCGCGGCCACCAAGACGACGACCAAGAAGTCTTCCAAGAAGACCGAATCCGTTGACAAGGATGAAGACACTGACGAGGCGACGGATTCTGCCGATTCCGATGCCGCCAAGGCGACGGTGAAAAAAGAAGAGGACGAGGTCATCAAGGTCAAGGTCTCCGTTGCCAAGGGCAAGACCGCCTGGATTGAGGTCAAGGTCGACGGTAAATCGGTCTATGGCGCCCAGGCGACCGGTCCCTTTGAGCAGGAGTACACGCCCGAGTCCTCGATCGAGATCACCACGTCCAAGCCCTCCGATGTCACGGTTACCAAGAACGGTGAAAAGGTCCGCTATGACACCAAGACATCGGGCGTGGCGCGTGTGACCATTACCGTTCCCAAGAAGGAGTCCACAGACTCCGAGGACGGCGAGAGTACCGACGGCACCGATGTTGCCGACGGCACCGACGCCCAGTCTGCCGACGGCGCCGATGCCCAGTCTGCCGACGGCACCGACATGGCATCCGACGGCCAGGCAGCAAACGATTCAGATGACAGTTCGTACGACAGCTACTAAGGCTCCCCGTACCGAAAGGAAGAACCATGGCTAAAGATTCCAGCTTCGACGTTGTGTCCGAGGTCAATATGCAGGAGGTCGATAACGCTTTCCAGCAGACCACTCGCGAGATCTCTCAGCGCTATGACCTCAAGGACTCCGGCGCCACCATCGAGCTTTCGAAGGGCGACAAGCTCTTTACGATTAATGCCCCGGCTGATTTTGTCTCCAAGCAGATCATTGACGTGCTGAGCTCCAAGCTCATCAAGCGCGGCATCGACCTCAAGGCTGTCTCTTGGGACGCACCGCAGGCGGCTTCGGGCGGTACCGTGCGCGTGCTCGGCCATATCGTCGAAGGCATCGACCAGGCTACCGCCAAGAAGATCAATAAGGATATCAAGGATCAAAAGCTCAAGGTCAAGGTGACCATCGAGGCCGATAAGCTGCGCGTTGCCTCGGCCTCTAAGGATGCGCTTCAGACGGTGATCCAGTTCCTGCGCGACCAGGACTACGGCCAGCCGCTGCAGTTTACCAACTACCGCTAATTTACTCGAAAGGACCGCTTTCCAACATGGATACTCCGTTGGGTTCTGTACTCTACATCACGCTTGGCTGTGCCAAGAATGAGGTCGATACCGACCGCATGCGTTCGCTTCTGACCGCTGCGGGCTACGAGGAGGCATTCGATCCGCAGGACGCCGATATCGCTATCGTCAACACGTGCTCGTTTCTTGCCTCGGCGACGTCCGAGAGCATCGAGACCACGCTCGAGCTCGCTAACGAGGTGCAGGACGGCGTTCGCGCCTGCCCCATCGTCATGTGCGGTTGTGTGCCGTCTCGTTACGGCGATGACCTTCCCGACGAGCTTCCCGAGGTCGCGGCCTTTGTGAAGGCCGATGAGGAAGACGGTATCGTCTCTGTCATCGATGGCGTACTGGGCGTGGAGCGCGAGATTGCAGCCTATATCCCGCAGGTCAAGCGTACCGTCGAGGGCGCCGTTGCCTATGTCAAGATCTCCGATGGCTGCAATCGTTTTTGCAGCTTCTGCATGATCCCCTATATTCGCGGTCGCTATCATTCGCGTAATGCCGAGAGCATTATCTCCGAGGTTCGCGACCTGGTTGCCGGCGGTGTGCGCGAGATCGTGTTGATCGGCCAGGACACTGGCATTTGGGGTACCGACTTTGCCGACGAGGACGTCGCTGGGGGCTCGCCGCGCAATCTGGCGCAGCTGCTGCGCGCCGTCTCCGAGGCCGTGCGCCCGCACAACGTCTGGGTCCGCGTACTCTATCTGCAGCCCGAGGGCATGACCGACGAGCTTATCGAGACGATTCGTGATACGCCTGAGGTGCTGCCCTATATCGATATCCCCGTGCAGCACTGTGACGCGCGCATCCTCAAGGCCATGCGCCGCTCCGGTTCGCGCCAGGAGCTCGAGGATCTGTTCCGCGACCTTCGCGAGCGCATCCCCGGCATCGTGATTCGCTCTACGGCCATGGTCGGCTTCCCGACCGAGACCGACGACGAGTTCCGCGACCTTATCGACTTTATGGACACTGTCGGCTTTGACTACACGAGCGTTTTTGCCTACTCGCGTGAGGAGGGCAGCCTGGCCGCCAAGATGGAGGGCCAGGTCGATGAGGAGGTCAAGCTCGAGCGCGCCCAGGGGGCTATGGATCTGGCCGAGTCGCTCGGTTTTGCCGCCACGGCAGCCCATGTGGGCGAGCGCGCACAGGTGATCGTCGATGGTATCGAGGAGACCGAGGACGGCGCCGAGCTGATCGGTCATGCCTGGTTCCAGGCGCCCGATTCCGATGGTGCGGTGCATCTGGACGCCAGCGAGGCATCCGTGGGCGATATTCTGACCGTCGAGTTTACCGATAGCTTCTGCTATGAGCTTATCGGTCAAGTTGTGGAGTAGGAGAGCGTCGTGGCAAACGAGAGCAATAAGGAACTGACGAGTGTTTGGACGCCCGCCAACATCGTGACGTGCGTTCGCATCGTCTTTATCCCGGTGTTCATGATCGTCTCGGCCCTGTCTCACGCGAGCGTTGCCGGTACGGACTGGAGCACCTTCGACGGCCCGCTCGCCGCCGCTGCCTTCATTCTGTATGTGATCCTGTCGTGCACCGATAAGGTCGACGGCTATCTAGCGCGCTCGCGCAACGAGATTACCGATTTCGGCAAGTTCTTGGACCCCATCGCCGACAAGCTGCTCGTGTTCTCGGCCCTGCTGCTGTTCCTGGATTTTGGCGCGGTGACCGTGTGGTCCGTGTTCATTATCCTGTTCCGTGAGCTGCTGGTGAGCGCCCTTCGCATGGTCGCGAGCGCTGCCGGCGTGGTAGTTGCCGCCGATAAGCTCGGCAAGTACAAGACGGCGACCACGATGGTCTCCATCTGCGGTTATCTGTGCGTCTTTGCGATGGCCGGCCTTCAGCTGGGGCCGGTGTCGCTGCTGCTCGGTGTCTATTCGGTGTCGCGCTTCCTGTACGTCATCGCCGTGATTTTGACCATTGTCTCGGGCGCCCAGTACTTCTGGAACTGTCGCAAGATCGTCTTTTCGGTCTAGGTCCTGGTGGGTATGACGGAGTCTTATTTGCAGATCGCCGCAAACAACGAGGAGCTGGCGCGCGATATTGTCGAGCGCGCGAGTGCCCGTGGTGTGACGGTGTCGACGGCGGAGTCGCTGACGGCGGGCATGATCGCCTCGACGATTGCCGATATCCCGGGTGCCTCGGCGGTGCTTCGTGGCGGTGCGGTGACCTACTGCGATGAGATCAAACATCGCGTGCTCGGCGTCGGGCAGGAAACGCTCGATCGGTTTAGCGCCGTGTCGCATCAGACGGCACGTGAGATGGCCGCGGGCTCGCTGGACCTCTATCAGAGCGATATAGCCGTAAGCGCAACGGGCTACGCTGGACCCGGTGGTGGCACCGAGCAAGACCCCGCCGGCACGTTCTATATTGGCTGGGCGTATCACGCGGCCGATGGGGTAGCGCCGGTTGTCGAGTCTGCGCGCTGTTATTACGAGGGCGATCGGTCGTGTGTTCGTGCCCATGCGGTCGCGGAGGCTTTGGGACGCATTGTCCGTGTGCTCAATTCTATGGAATAGACATGGTTTAAGGGGCCTTAGGGCCCCTTAATTGTGGAGATAGGGACCTTTGACGGTATTGGTGTTAGCGCTGGTACAAGGCCTAAGCTTGTTCGATCACCTGTATTTGTGATTGGCGTGGTCAAGCGTTTGGTCGGTGATTGGTCGGCGTTTGGTCGGGTTTTGGAATGATCGGGTGCATATGATGAATCTGAACGGTTGACCACGAACAGCCGTTCGTTTATTATCGTTTCAGGTTGTTAAGAGGAGGGCTATTCATGGCCAAGAATTCAGGTCCCGTACGTACTGTTCATGCACGCACGACGGGTAAAGAGCGCGATGAGATGATCGCCACCACCAAGGCCGAGATCGAGAAGAAGTTCGGCCAGGGCTCTATTATGAGGTACGGCGACGGCGGTCCCGAGCTCGAGGTCGAGGCTATTCCGACGGGCTCTCTGGCGCTCGACGCCGCCTTGGGTATCGGCGGCGTTCCGCGCGGCCGTATCGTTGAGATTTATGGTCCCGAGTCCTCCGGTAAGACGACGCTTTCGCTTGAGATTCTTGCAGAGGCACAGGCCATGGGCGGCGTTGTGGCATTTATCGATGCCGAGCATGCGCTTGATCCCACCTATGCCGCGCGCATTGGCGTCGATATCGACGAGGTCCTGATTTCCCAGCCCGATACGGGCGAGCAGGCGCTCGAGATCGTCGATATGCTTGTGCGCTCCGGTGCCATCGACGCCATCGTCGTCGACTCTGTTGCCGCCTTGACTCCGCGTGCCGAGATCGAGGGCGAGATCGGTGACACGACGGTGGGTCTGCAGGCTCGTTTGATGAGCCAAGCGCTCCGCAAGCTCGCCGGCTCACTTTCCAAGTCCAATACAACCTGCATCTTCATTAACCAGCTGCGCGAGAAGATCGGCGTCATGTTCGGCAATCCCGAGACCACCACGGGCGGCCGCGCTCTTAAGTTCTTCTCTTCCGTGCGAATCGATATTCGCAAAATCGATACCATCAAGCTCAAGGACGAGGTTATCGGTAATCGCGTGCGTGCCAAGGTCGTTAAGAACAAGGTGGCGGCTCCGTTTCGTTCGGCCGAGTTTGACATCATGTACGGCACCGGCATCTCTAAAGAGGGCTCGATTCTGGATATGGCCGTCGAGTGCGGCATCTGCAAAAAGATGGGGTCCTGGTTTGCCTATGGCGAGGATAAGCTCGGCAACGGTCGCGAGGCCGCCAAGACATTCCTGCGGGAGCATCCCGATTGCGCCGACGAGATCGAGCACAAGGTTCGCCTTGCCTGCGGCCTTGAGTATGACGATGATGCCCCCTCCGAAGTTGAGTTGACCGACCAGCCCGCCCCCGAGGAGTTTGATGAGCTGTACGCCATCGATGGCTCCGCGATGCTCGACGATGACGACGAGTAGCGGATGCCGACATGTCGTATACGGTGACCGAGGCCACGGTCGTCTTTCCCGATAAGAAGGCGGCCTCCTCGTTCTCGAGCGGTTATGCGTCTAAAAAGCCCTGCGCGCATATCGATTGCGATCTCGAGGGCGGTTTTGAACGTTCCATTTGGATTCCCGTGCGCGTGGCGCGCCTGTACGTTAAGAACCGCCCCGATCTTCCCTGTGATTGGGATGACTTTCGCGAGGCGGTGCAGCTTATCGAACGTAAATGTGCGCTCACCATGGTGACTGAGATGCTTTCGCGCCGCGATCATGCCACGGGCGAGGTGTGCGATAAGTTGGCGCGCTATGGCTTTCGACAGCCTGCGATCGATTTTGCAGTTGCTCGTGCGACCGAGTATCGTTTTTTGGATGAGAACCGCTTTTGTTCGTACTTTATCGAAGAACGCAAACGTCGCGGCTGGGGACAGCGCAAGATCGAGGTTGAGCTTAAGCGTCGTCATGTCGTGCTTGACGATATCCCCGGGTATCCCGAGGCTTATTTTGCCGTTGATGATGACTTGGCCCGCGCTTCGGCCTTGCTCGCTAAACGTCGCGTCCCCGAGGTCCGTGCATTCGAAAAGCTCGTCAGATTTTTGATGGGTAAGGGCTTCTCGTATCACATCGCCGCCGATGCCGTTAAGGCGCGCCTCGATGCCTCAAGCGAGGAATGCGCCGTGTAAGCGTTCGCCCGTTACGCCCCTGCCGTTCACCGCTTGATTGGCGCCGTGCCGGGTGCGTTTATTTGACAGTTGTTGCGGTTCAACGTAGGATATTTACTGTCATTTGCTCTGTGATATGTGCTCATCTGTGATGAGTTTGTTTATATGTTTATCTGTATCCGACCCGCATAAGCTGCGCCCATATTACTCAAATGTCGCGAGCCGTTCGTAAGGACGGTTCGCTTTGCTGTGTAACGAATCCATAAAAAGGAGTGAGCATGCCTATCATTGCAGCGCTCGTTGGCATCGTTTTGGGTGCCATCGCCGCCATTGCCTACATGCGCACCGCCAAGCAGGGTAGTCTTCACGAGGCCGATGAAAAGATCCAGTCGGCACACGCGCAGGCAGAGTCCCTGATCGGTGATGCTAAGCGTCAGGCCGAGACCCTCAAAAAAGAGGCTCTGCTCGAGGCTAAGGAAGAGATCATCAAGAACAAGCAGGCCGCCGAGGCCGAGGACAAGCAGCGTAAGAGCGAGATTCGCACGCTCGAAAATCGCGTGATGCAGCGCGAAGAATCGCTCGATCGCCGCAACGATGCTCTTGATAAGCGCGAGCATCAGCTGTCCAGCCAGGCCGGTCAGGTCGAGAAGCGCTCTCGCGAGCTTGAGGAGCTCTGCGCCAAGCAGACCTCCGAGCTTGAGCGTATTGCCGACCTTACGCGCGAGGACGCTCACAAGGAGCTGCTCGACAAGGTCCGCGGCGAGGTTACCCACGAGGCGGCCACCATCATCCGTGAGTCCGAGCAGCAGGTCCGCGCCGAGTGCCACAAGACCGCCCAGGAGATTCTCTCCCTGGCGATTCAGCGTTGCGCCGCCGACCATACCGCCGAGGTCACCGTCACTTCCGTTCATATTCCCTCCGATGACCTTAAGGGTCGTATCATCGGTCGTGAGGGTCGCAACATCCGCACCTTTGAGCAGGTTTCTGGCGTTAACCTCGTGATTGACGACACCCCCGAGACCGTTGTGCTTTCGAGCTTCGATCCGGTCCGTCGTGAGACTGCCCGTGTGGCGCTCGAGAACCTCATTGCCGATGGCCGCATTCACCCCGCCCGCATCGAGGAGATGTACCACAAGGCCGCCGACTTGGTTCAGCAGCGTGTGCGCGAGGCCGGCGAGCAGGCTGCCTTCGATACCGGTATCCACGACCTGCATCCCGAGATCGTCAAGACCCTGGGCGCTCTGCGCTACCGCACCTCGTTTGGTCAGAACGTTCTGCAGCACTCGCTTGAGGTTTCCGACCTGTGCGGCGTTATGGCCTCCGAGCTTGGTCTGGATGTTGTGACCGCCAAGCGCGCCGGTCTTCTGCACGACCTGGGTAAGGCCATCGACCACGACGTTGAGGGCCCGCATGCTGTGATTGGCGCCGAGCTTGCCCGCCGTTATGGCGAGAAGCCCGTCATCGTCCACGCGATCGAGGCCCATCATGCCGATGTCGACCCCAACACGGTGCTCGACGTTCTGGTCCAGGCTGCCGATGCCGTCTCCGCTTCTCGCCCCGGTGCCCGCCGTGAGTCGGCCGAGAACTACATCAAGCGCCTTGAGAAGCTCGAGGAGATTGCCAATTCTCACGACGGCGTCGAGCGTACCTATGCCATGCAGGCCGGTCGCGAGGTTCATGTCATGGTTCAGCCGGACAAGATCTCCGATGCCCAGTCCACGGTGCTTGCGCACGATATCGCCCATCAGATCGAGGAAGAGATGGAGTATCCCGGTCAGGTGCGCGTCGTCGTGATTCGCGAGAGCCGTGCCGTCGATATCGCTAAATAACATGAACGACGCGAACGAGCTCATCTCATTTATCGCGTCGATGTCGGGGGAGGGCAACCTTCGCGTCGAGGAAAACCTTGGCGAGGGGTATGTCCGCCTCCGCGTTTCGGAGGCCGAGCGCCGTCAGGCCAAGCATGACATTCAGCATGTAGAGGACATTGTCATCGAGATGCTGCGTAATGCTCGCGATGCCGGAGCCGATAAGGTCTATCTCGCCACGACCAAGGAGGAGGGTGTTCGCACCCTCCTCTTCCTGGATAACGGTTCGGGTGTGCCGCAGGACATGCAGGAGCGTATCTTCGATGCCCGTGTCACCTCCAAGCTTGAGAGCATGAAAATGGACCGTTGGGGTGTTCACGGTCGTGGTATGGCGCTGTTCTCTATCAAGCAGAACACGGATGAGGCACGCGTTGTTACATCGGGCGTCGATTTGGGTTCCGCGTTTAAGGTGTGCGTTGCCACCGATCGCTTGAGCGAGCGCGCCGACCAGTCGAGCTGGCCTCAGGCGGTTAAAGACGAAGACGGTCGCTATGTATGCGCTCGTGGACCCCATAACATCATTCGCGCAGCGTGCGAGTTTGCCCTTGAGGAGCTGCGTGGCTGCGATGTGTATCTGGGCTCTCCGTCCGAGATTGCTGCGACCCTGTACGCTCAGGCTTCGAGCCGTCTCGATACGTCGCGCTTGCTCTTTATCGATGACGAGTGCGAGCTTCCGGTTATCGATCGTTTGGGCCTTGCCTCTGATGCCGAGGACTTTATTCGGATCTGCTCCGGGCTGGGTCTCGAGATGTCCGAGCGCACTGCCCACCGTATTCTGTCGGGACAGATTAAGCCCGTCCGCGGCGTGACCGCGCGTCTGCTGCGCGAGCGCGATTCCACCTCGCATGCGCCGGCTCCCGTCGATCTTGCCAAGGACCGTCGAGGCCTTCGCATCGCCAAGGATGACATGGCGCAGTTTTCGCGTGCTGTCGAGCGTGACTTTAACGACCTTGCCGCCCGGTATTACCTCAATCTGTGCGGCGACCCTAAGATTCGCGTTTCGCGTGATCGCATCACGGTGACGTTCGATCTTGCCAAAGAGGAATAAAATCTTTACCGAGTCCGCTCGGTACGATACAGTTATTGCAGTTAAAACGTACTTTTAAACGCAGGAGTTTCTTCATGGATTGCCTGAAGGTATCAAGCAAATCATCGCCCGCGTCCGTTGCCGGCGCCATTGCCGGCATGGTCAAAGATGGCGTCCCCGTCAACATTCAATGCGTCGGCGCTGGCGCCGTCAACCAGGCCATCAAGGCCGTCGCCATTGCGCGCGGCTTTCTGATTCCGACCGGCTTCGATGTCTCCTGCGCGCCGGTGTTCTCCGACATTCTCATTAACGGAGAGTCGCGCACGGCAATTCGTCTCTCTATCTACGTTCACCAGATTAATCGGGCTGCTATGGATAATGTCGTCATGGACGACGTTAAGCCTGTTGCGTAAGCGAGTCATCTGCACGCTCGTAGCACCTATGCGCCCCGTCGATACCATCGTTAGGATGTAAGCTCATGGACCAGCGTTCCGTACGCGATATTCTTGCCGGTAAAACCTACTTTATCCGCACATTCGGCTGCCAGATGAACCAGCACGACTCCGAGCGCGTGAGTGGCCTGCTCGATTCGTTTGGCTGTCTTATGGCGCTCGATCCCGAGCATGCCGATATTGTCGTGTTCATGACGTGCTGTGTACGCGAGGCTGCCGATACGCGCCTGTATGGTCAGTGCAATTCCTGCAAGAGCCTTCCTCCTTCGCCTTCGGGTAAGCGCGTGGTCGCCGTGGGCGGCTGCATCGCCCAACGCGATGGCGAGGGCTTGCTCACCAACGTCGATAACGTCAACGTCATTTTTGGCACCCATTCTATTGCGCACGTGGCCGAGCTCATTGCCGAGGCGTTTTTGGATGGCAAGCGCCATATCCGTACGAATGAGCATGAGGATACCGACGCCATGAGTATGCCGTGGCATCGCGAGACGCAGTATCACGCATGGGTGCCCATCATGACGGGCTGCAACAACTTTTGTACGTACTGCATCGTGCCATACGTCCGTGGTCGCGAGAAGAGCCGTCCCTTCGAAGAGATTGTCGACGAGGTGACCGGGCTCGTGCGTCAGGGCGTGCGCGAGATTACGCTTCTGGGCCAAAACGTGAACTCCTACGGTCGCGATCTCTTTGGCAAGCCGCGCTTTGCCGACTTGCTGCGCGCTGTGGGCGATACGGGCGTCGAGCGTATTTTCTTTACCTCTTCGCATCCTAAGGATCTGCTGCCTGAGACCATTGACGCCATGGGCGAGACACCTGCCGTCATGCCGCAGCTCCACCTGGCCGTTCAGTCGGGTTCCACGCGCATCCTTAAAGAAATGAATCGTCGTTATACGCGCGAGGATTATCTGGGTCTGGTCGATCGTATTCGTAACCGTATGCCCGATATTGCGCTTTCGACCGACATCATCGTGGGCTTCCCGGGCGAGACCGAGGAAGACTTTGAGCAGACGCTCTCGCTTGCCGAGACGGTTCGTTATGCCCAGGCCTACACGTTTATTTACTCCAAGCGCGCCGGTACCCCGGCAGCTGAGATTTATGATCCCACCCCGCATGAGGTTATCCTTGAGCGCTTTAACCGTCTGGTCAAGGTTATCGAGACGACGGCTCACGAGTATAACCAGGGCGAGCTTCACACCGTGGTGCCTGCGCTTATTGAGGGTACGAGCAAGAAGAACGACGCTGTTCTTCTGGGGAAAAGCCCCAAGAACCAGACGGTGCATGCGCCGATTCCCGCTGGCTATAGCATCGATCAGCTCGTCGGCAAAATCGTCGACGTTGATGTTGATGTCGCCAAAACGTGGTATCTGTCTGGCTCCGTCGTGGGCGAGCCTCGCTAATGATTTCCACCGGTGCAAGCCTTTCTGCCGTAGCGATTGTCGGTCCGACGGCGGTCGGCAAAAGCGATGTTGCCGACCGCCTGGCCGCTCGTCTTTCGTCCGAAGTGTTGTCTTGTGACGCGATGCAAATCTATCGTGGCATGGACATCGGTACGGCCAAGATGATGCCCGAGGAGTGCTCGGTGCCCCTGCGCCTTGTCGATATCGTGGATCCGGGCGTCGCGTATTCAGCTGCGCTCTATCAGACGGATGCCCGGGCGCATATCGAGCGTTTGCTTGGCGAGCAACGTCTTCCGGTCTTTTGCGGCGGTACGGGCCTGTATCTCAAGGCTGCACTCGATGAAATGGATTTTCCTTCGGGAGAACTCGAGGACGAACGCCGCACGGGCTATCAGGAACTTGCCGAGCGTATTGGCGAGGAGGCGCTGCATGCCCTGCTTGCCGAGCGCGATCCGGAATCTGCTGCCGTGATTCATCCCCATAACGTGCGTCGTGTGATTCGTGCGCTCGAGATGCATGATGACGGTGTGTCGTATGCCGATCAGAAGTCGAAATTCAGCGTCCCGCGCGAGCGTTATCATGCCTTGTGGTTTGGTCTGACGCGTAGCCGTGAAGTGCTCTATGAGCGCATTAACATGCGTGTCGACCTTATGTTTGAGCAGGGGCTGGTTGATGAGGTCCGTGGCCTTATGGACCAGGGCTTGGGTGATGCGCTCACGTCGATGCAGGCAATTGGTTACAAAGAGATTATCGATGCCTTGCGTGGCGCTATTACCATGGATGAGGCCCGTGAGCTTATCAAGATGCGTTCACGTCGCTATGCCAAGCGCCAGCTTTCCTGGTTTAAGCGTGACGATCGCATTGTTTGGTTCGATATGGATGAGTTTATGATCGATGAGGTCGTTGATGATATCTGCCGTCGTATCGAGGCTGTCTAATGGCACGTTTTCCCTTGGTCTCTACGGCGCCTGAACCTGAGCGTGCCGTCTTGGTTGGTGTTGAGTGGCGCGATAATGCCTGGCCGCTCGACCGTTCGCTCGATGAGCTCGAGCGCTTGGCTCACACTGCTGGAGCCCAATGCGTGGCACGCTTGTCGCAGCGCCTGGTCAAGCCCTATCCCAAATCGTTTATCGGCTCCGGCAAGGTCGAGGAGCTGTGCGGTTTGGTTCATCGCATGGATGCGGATGTTGTTATCTTCGACGACGACCTGACTCCTTCACAGCAGTCCTATCTTGAGAAAGCCGTGGGCGAACCGGTTAAGATTATTGACCGTACGGCGTTGATTTTGGATATCTTTGGCCTGCATGCCCAGACGCGTGAGGGCCGCTTACAGGTGCAGCTGGCACAGTTGCAGTATCTGCTGCCTCGTCTGCGAGGTATGTGGAGCCATCTTGCCAAGGAGCAGACGCGTGGCGGCATTGGATCGCGTTTTGGCCAGGGCGAAAGCCAGCTCGAGATCGACCGTCGCCTGATTCGCAATAAGATCGCAGCTCTTCGACGCGAACTGAAACAGGTTGAACAGCGTCGCGACGTGCAATCGAAAAGCCGCATTGAATCGCCGGCGTTTCGCGTGGCGTTGGCTGGCTACACCAATGCCGGTAAGTCGACGCTGCTTAATCGATTGACGGGATCCACAGTACTTTCGCAGGATAAGCTGTTTGCCACACTCGATCCCACGACGCGCTCGTACCGTTTGCCCGGTGGCCGTGGCATGACGATCACCGATACCGTTGGCTTTATTCAAAAACTGCCCCATGGCCTGGTCGACGCTTTCAAATCTACGCTTTCCGAGGTGCTCGGCGCCGATTTGATTCTTAAAGTCGTGGATGCTTCCGATGAGGATTACGAGCGTCAGCTCGAGGCAGTTGATCGTGTCCTTGACGAGATTGGTGCCGGTGAGCGCCTAACGCTTACCGTGTTCAATAAAATTGATCTGCTCGATAGCGTCGACCGCTTGAGCTTTCGCCGGCGTTATCTCGAGGCGGTTCTGTTCTCGGCTCAGACGGG
Source organism: uncultured Collinsella sp. (assembly GCA_905204415.1). Classification (GTDB taxonomy): domain Bacteria; phylum Actinomycetota; class Coriobacteriia; order Coriobacteriales; family Coriobacteriaceae; genus Collinsella. Next base: position 18,167 of record CAJKZP010000013.1, read on the forward strand.
TGAGGGTCTTGATGACTTAGTCGACCGCATCGCTCGTGAAGCGGCCGCTACGGACGTGTTGCTCTCGGCCGATATCCCGTATCGAGAGGGCGCGTTAATCACGCTCGTGCACGAACAGGGAACCCTTGTGCACGAGGAATACCTCGAGGACGGCGTTCGTATTGTGGTAAAGCTTCCGGCTCGTATCGCGCCGCGTCTCGAGCGTTACCGAACAGAGTAAATCAGCTCCAGCACGCCTATGATAATGGGCTGATGAAGCAGGTAGAACGGCAGCGCATGGCGTCCGAGGCTTGCGAGCGCCGGGATGGGATTCTCATGGGCCCATGCTGGCGCCTCGCGGTTTGCTTTTTGTGCCGTGCGGGCGGCAAAGAAGCCTGCGAGGTACATAAATAAGAAGGGTATGAGCGGATAGTAATCACCGGAGACAAAGTTTGGACCTGGGAAACCCAGCCAAGCTAGATAGGGGATAGGGTAGACCGCTTTAGGAATGCTCCAGGTACAGGCAAAGAGTATGAGGCAAATCGTTATACCCCATACTGTCGGCACCCTATCGAGAACCGGGCGCGCGAGTGCAACAATGGCGGTGCACGCCGCCATGCAGAAAATGATGCCGAAGATCACCGAGTCATCGACTGAGACGAGCGTCGTTGCGACCCATACAACTAAAGCGGCAGCGGCATATTTGACGGCACGCTTGATGTTGTTGCGCGAGAGGGTGCACATCCAGCCGGCAATAAACAAAAATACCCAACTGATGCTGGCACGCCAGATGTCCTGGAAGATGGTCTGGGTAAACCAGGGCATCTTCCAACCATATAGGTAGGCAAGGTCGTAGCAGGCATGAAATCCCGCCATCGACAGCATGGTAAACCCGCGAATAGTATCAAAGACAGTGATGCGTTTTTGCATTACGAAAACCGGCGCATCAAACCGACGACCTTGCCCAGAATCGTGGGATTTGTCGCGTAGATGGGCTCCATGGTGTCGTTTTCGGGCTGCAGACGAACGCGTCCCTGCTCCTTGTAGAATGTTTTGACTGTTGCGGAACCATCGATCATGGCCACGACAATCTCGCCATTCATGGCACTCTTCTGTTCGCGAACGATGATGTAGTCGCCGTTATAGATGCCGACGTTAATCATCGAATTGCCGTGGACCTCGAGGATAAAGGACCCCTGGTCCGTTGCGATCTCGGTTGGGATGGTAAAGGTGTCTTCGATATTCTGCTCGGCAAGGATGGGAATCCCTGCAGCGACTCGGCCTACGAGAGGCAGCGATACCGTGCCGCGGGGCGCCGTGGGCTCATCGGACTTTGAGATGGAGACGGAAGATCCGTCCTCGTCAAAGAGCTCGAGAGCGCGAGGCTTGGTGGCATCACGCTTGAGCAGGCCGCGTGCTTCGAGCGCGGAGAGATGCGCATGTACGGTGCTGGGGGAGGAAAGGCCCACAGCAGAAGCCATCTCGCGCACACTGGGCGGATAGCCCTTCTCCTGCTGATATTCCTTGATGAAGTCGTAAATTTGCTGCTGACGCTTGGTAATTTTGCGAGCCATCAGGGATTCCTCTCTACCCATACCAAACAAATGTTCTATTTTTGCTTGACAGGAACAACTGTTCGAAGATAATAATAACCGAACACTCGTTCCCGCGCTAGACTTTTTTGTCCCCGCGGCTTGATAAAACAGTTCTCGTCAAATCAAACGAGAGGAGAACAGAATGAACGCAGCGGATATGATCCAGGGAAACCTCGCCCTTAAGCTCGAGGCGCCCATTACGCCTGCCTTTACGGTCGTTAAGGGCGGACGCTCTCATTTTCAGGCTGTGACCACTAAGCCCGTTCGCACCCAGCGTGCGTCCGTTGCTTCGGCTCCTGTTGCCCTGAAGGCCTCGACGATCGTTGCTGTTGCCGTGGCGTTTACCCTGTTCTTCGTGCTCGCCACGTCAGTCTTTTCTGCTCGTCACGCAGCATATGCCGATTCCGTAGCCAACGTTACCTACGAGACGGTTCGCGTGCAGTCCGGCGATTCCCTGTGGTCGATTGCCCAGGAGCATCCCATCGATGGACTTTCCACGCAGGAGACTTCCGATATGATTCGTAGCGTCAATCACCTCGATCGCGGCTCTCTTGATGCTGGTGCAGTTCTGAAAGTTCCGACTCGTTCGTAAGATTTCGGCTCGGTCGCATGGTACCCTTGTTATCGTTTAAGAGGAGGTACCATGCGCTGTCCTAAATGCGGCAAGGCACATACCCGCGTTGTCGATTCCCGTATGCAGGAGTCGAACAACACTATCAAGCGTCGTCGCGAATGCTGTTCGTGCAATTATCGTTTTACGACGTTCGAGCGCTGCGAAGATCCCATCGAGGTCATCAAGTCCGATGGGTCAAAGCAGCGGTTCGATCGCAACAAGCTGCTTGTCGGTCTGATGCGCGCCACGATTAAGCGCGATATCGATACGAAAAAGCTCAACGAGATCATTGATGATATCGAGGTGGAGCTGCGGTCGCGTACGCTGACGGCTGTAACGTCCCACGAACTGGGCGATATGGTGCTCAAGCGCCTGGCCAAGATCGACAAGGTGGCCTACATTCGCTTTGCCTCGGTCTATCGCGATTTCAAAGACGTCGACGAGTTTTTGCAAGAGCTCGACAAGCTAAGGTGATTTCATGTCCAACATTACCGTTAACATTAAGCGTCTCGATCCCATGGTCGAGCCTCCCAAATACGCCCATCCCACGGATGCCGGCCTTGACCTCCGCGCCAACGAAGACTGCATCCTCAAGCCCTTTGAGCGCCGATTGGTCTCCACTGGCTTGGCCATTGCGCTGCCCGATGGCTACGCCGGCTTTGTCCAGCCCCGCAGCGGCCTAGCCATTAAGCAGGGCCTGTCTATAGTCAACACGCCCGGTCTCATCGACGCCCACTATCGAGGTGAACTTAAGGTCATCCTCATCAACCTGGATTCCACCAACAATATTCAGATCAACAAAGGCGACCGCATCGCCCAGCTCGTCATCCAAGAAGTCCCCACAGTCAATCTTGTAGAGGTAGACGAACTAGACAAAACCGACCGAGGAGCCGGCGGTTTCGGTTCTAGCGGCGTATTGTAATGTCCGCTCTCCCGTGGGAGGCCCCTATATATCATTCCATGCTCAAACATTCTCGCTGCGCTGCGAAACTGCGCGTGGAACGATATATAGGGGCCTCCCACGGGAGAGCTTCGTTTACGTGCTAGCAACTGAAACGGCTTCTTCAGAAAAAGCGGATAAAAATCTTATAGCAAACCGGTTCGATTAATGAAAAGTTCCCTTATCTAATCGGCTTGCTAGAAAGAATGTTTTTTGTTTTCAAGCAAGAAGACTCCCGTCCGGGGCTCACCCATATCGTTCCACGCGCAGTTTCGCAGCGAGCGAAGCGAAGCGAGAATGTTTGAGCATGGAATGATATGGGTGAGCCCCGGACGGGTGGGATTCATGCGCCCCTGCGCAGCGAGAATGTTTGAGCATGGAATGATATATGGGCGGCTCCCGCCGAGCAGCGAACTTTCGGCTAGCGGATATGCGCAGGTTTTTCGCCCCAGTAGAAGCGGCAGAAGGCTCGTTTGCGCTTTTGGGGCTTGCCTGCAAGTTCCATGGTTGCGATTGCGATATCCTCGGCTGCGCGTGGGCGTCGCAGCACTTCGCCATTGATGAGCAGTGCCTTGAGCGACTCGGGATGATCGTGGAGATGGCGCAACGTCACGATCAGCTCGCGTGCGGTGGTGACATGCATGCTGGCGCCCATGCCGGTGAGCATGGTGGTGTTGGCCTTTTCCTGGCCATAGGACTTGCCCAGCAGAATCATCGGCAGGTGTGCGCACAGGCATTCGGTAACGGTGAGTCCGCCCGATTTGAGAATTGCCAGGTCACAGCCGTGCATAAGCGCTGCCATGTCATCGACATAGTCAAGAACCGTGACGTTCTCGAGTTTCATGGCATCGAAGAGCGTTTTGAGACGGGTGGCATATTCGGCGTCCTTGCCCGGCAAAAAGACAAAGTGCATGTCCTCGAAGCTGCGCAGGAAGGGGAGGGTGCGGTCCATCTCCGCGCGAAAGCGAACGTACGGTTGAGGCAAACTGGCGCCGGCCATCACCAGCACAACGAGCTTGTCTGTGGGGAGATTGAACTTCTCGAGTTCTTCCTCGCGATTGTAATCCGTATCGAACCCGGCGCGAATGGGGATGCCTGTAATGCGGATCTTTGCCTCGGGAACCTTGCGGGGGCGGAGTGTTTCGGCCATAAACTCGTTTGCCACACAGAATAGGTCGGTGTCCTTATGGGGCCACCAACCCTCGACCTCGTAATCGGTCGGTACGCAAATGACGGGATAGTCGATGCCCGTAATGACGCGTGCGCCGACGGCAACGTTGGCTGCCGTGATGTGCGTGGCGACCACGGCAATGGGCCTACGAGTCCGAACGTACTCGTTAAATGCGGGGAACATGATGCGCGACCATGCCGTGCCGCCGCCCCAAAGCAGGTGTCCGGTAAGGGTATAACGCCAGGTCAAGTCGTAAATTGGACGTGTAGCACCGGTAAACGAGGCAGCTGTTTTGTTGCCGTCGAATTGTATGCGTCCAAAATCGAGGATATCGAGCACTTCAATCTCAACATCCTCGGGGATGCCATTGGTGCCGCGGTTGAGGTCGAATGCCTGCGCAATCGCATTTGCGGCGGCCTTGTGGCCCGAGCCGACCGAGGCGTGCACGATGGTCACGAGAGGTTTTTGCTGAGCCAAGAGCGTGGTTTGTTCCGATTGGGGAGTGCTTTGCGTGGGCAGGGGAGCGTCATTGCCCATCTGCGTTTGATCCATCGATAAGTCCCCTTCATTTTAGTTTCGCTAGGAATCATTGTAGTGCATGAGTGTCACGTTCGTCTAAATTTGGGTATGAGCGCAAAGAACGCCAATCTTTCGACAGGAGGTCTCTTTATGACTACCCATCAGCCGATCGATGTTGCGATTATCGGCGGCGGGCCTGCGGGCTATGCTGCAGCCATTTATGCGGCGCGCGCTAACCTAACGACGACCGTGATTGAACAGGGCATGTCGGGAGGACAGATCGCCACAACCAATGAGGTCGAGAACTATCCGGGCATTCCGCTCTTGAGTGGTGCCGAACTCGGCGAGCGTTTTCAGCAACATGCGGAGGGCCTGGGGGCACAGGTTGCATGGAGCATGGTTACGGGTATCGATTACGATGCGGATGCGGCGTTGTTTACGGTCCATCATGATATGGGCGATACGCTGGCCTCGAGCGTTATCGCTTGCATGGGTGCCACGCCGCGATCTGCTGGTTTTGTTGGCGAGGATACGTATCGCGGTCGCGGCGTTTCGTATTGCGCGACGTGCGACGGCATGTTCTTTCGCGGTAAACAGGTCTTTGTCATCGGCGGCGGCAATGCTGCCTGCGAGGAAGCCCTGTTCTTGTCGGAAATCGCCAGCAGCGTGACCATCGTCTTGCGCCGCGATCAGTTCCGTGCCCCCGATGGCGTGGTTCAAAAGGTGCTCGCAAAAGATAATATTTCAGTTAGGTACCAAACTAGTATTGTTGAGCTTTCTGGCGAAGCGATGCCCACGACAATCACGTTCAAGAACAATGCGACTAGTGAAATGCACACTGAGTCCTTCGATCCCGGCTCGTTTGGTATCTTTGTCTTTGCTGGCACACAGCCTCATACCGAGCTTGTTGAGCATCTGGTGGATCTGGCTCCCGACGGCGGTATTGTGACCGACGAATCGATGGCCACCCGCACGCCTGGATTATTTGCTGCCGGCGATATCCGTTCCAAGCGGTTACGTCAAGTTGTGACAGCTGTTTCGGACGGAGCCATAGCGGCTACCAGCGCATACGCATTCCTACACGGATAAGTACGATAATATATCTTATGTAAGGTTGTTATCTTACTTAAACGTCCAGTATCAACGTTGCCTCAAGCTCGTTGCCGCTGGACGTTTTGTTGTGAAAAATACGAGCCAGCTATCCTTCGGTCTGACCCCAACCAAACTCGACAATCATACCATTCATTGTGGTATGCAAAACTAGATAATCTAGAATACAATATGGAAAACGAACGGAGGCACCACATGAACCATGCTAAACACGTTATTCCTATGTCCGATACGTCGGCTAGCATTAGCCCAGAGGATATTCAGCCAACGGTGCTACCTGATGCATTTATCCAGTCTGATATAGTTCGCAAACTCAATACGCTCAGCTTGCCACGCTATAACCAGTTGCCGAATGTGACGCTCTACCGTGATCAGGTCATTGAGTACATCGAACTGTGGTTGGAGCCGCTTTCGATTTGTGTGGAGCAGCCCGTCATTACGCCTTCCATGATCAACAACTACGTAAAGGTCGGCCTGGTGCCGGCTCCGGTAAAAAAGCAATATGGCCGCGAGCAGATTGCTCGCCTTATCGCCATTTGTATTTTTAAGCAGGTGCTGCCCATCGCTGCGGTCCAGGCGCTCTTTAACATTCAACGCTTGAGTTACGATGCGCCGACTGCCTTTGACTACGTGGTCGATCAGCTCGAGGCATCCATTCGCGCGGCGTTCTCCATTGAGCAGGTTCCTGTTGCCGATACGGCTCATCAGGTCACGCGCGAGTCTCTGCTCGTGCGCAGTGCGGTTTCGTCTTTTGTATCCAAGGCGTATTTGATGAGCTATCTAAAGTTCAATGGGTTTAATAGTTAGCCGACGTACAACACGCGCGGGACAAAGAGCCACCAGTCACTTTGTCCCGCCCGTGTTTTTGTTTAGTTGGACGTTATCGGCCCGAAGCCACGCCCATGCCGTAGCCGATAATGAGCCCGTGCATCTCGGCATAGTATGAATCAAGTCCGTTGCAGGGCATGATGATGGTCTTGGAGCCGGGCCAATGCTCCACAATGCGGCTGGCAAGTGCCTGGGCGCCCGCCTCATTCTCGACATGGTCGATGACGACTTCTCCACCGGTAAAGCCTTCGGCTTCCATGGTGTCGACGATCTTTCCAAGCATCTTCTTTTCGCCACGGGTGTGACCAACGAGCTTAATCTCCCCCGCCTCGCTTGCTGTACCTAAAACTCGAATGTTAAGTTTATTGGCGATAACCCCGGCTGCCTTGGGAATACGTCCGGCCTTGGCGAGATTTTCGTAATTGCACAGGCTAAATAGGATCTTGCTGTTCTGTTCCAGCTCATCAAAATAGCTGCAGGCTTCATCAAATGAAACGTCTGGATTGCTTGCGAGATAGCGGTCGAACAGCAAAAAGATCAGGTCCATTTTGCCGCCGGCTCCGCGCGAATTGACTAGATGAATCTGTCGGTTAGGATCCTCGGCAAGAACCAAATCGCGTGCCGTGGCGGCGGCGTTGTAGCTCCCCGATACGCCCTCCGAGATGGGCATGCAAATCGTTTTGTCGGCAAGCTTAAAGAGCTCGGTCCACTCGCCTACACTCGGACAGGCGCTCGAAGAAGCGCTCGACTCCGCCTGCACGGTGCAATTGAGTTCGTGGACGTCGAGCGTGAGGTCATCGACAAACTCGCGCTCCCCCACTCGAATTTTGAGGGGTGCAAATGCAAAGATGGTATGGGGTGCGGTCGGTTGCCAATCGCGGAGGTTGCAGCTCGAATCGGAGATAAGTGCCCAGCTCATATGGGGTCCTTTCTATTTACTCAAGCCTAATTATAACCATCTTGCAGAACTCTGTTCTATATCTAGTATTCAGAACTAGATAAAAGCTCATTGAAGATGAGTTGATTGGCGGAGATAAAGAATGGGCCTCGCAGCGAAAAAGCCACGAGACCCATGACGGATGCTGTGAAGTGTTACTTAATAGCGCACAAAAATATAGTCAGTCATACTATAACTAATGGGGGTAAGGATAACCCCTGTGTTGTAATTAGAAGCATGAATCATCTGGCCGTTTCCAACGTAAATGCCGGTATGACGCGAATTTACAACGACGTCTCCCGGTTGCGGATCGGTCACACGAGTCCAGCCCATAAACGTAACGGTGGTGCCCAAACGGCAATAACGACCGGTGAGGCAGTAGCTAACGAATCCCGAGCAGTCAAAGCTGTTCGGTCCAATGCCGCCCCAGGAATAAGCGCAACCAAGCTTGCTGTAGGCACGCGAAACAACGGTGCCGCCGTCAACGGACTGGCTCGGCGCAGAAGGGGTTGGAGCCGGAGCGGGTGTCGAGGGCTGCGGCGTGGGGGACGGAGCGGGCGTAGGAGCGGGCGCAGGCGTGTTGCCGCCGTTGTTGGTCGTACCGCCACCGTTGTTAGTGTTCTCAGTCGTGCCGGCGGTCTCGGTGTTCACGGTGGCCTTCTCGGCGGTGCTGGCGTTAATGCCGGCCTGCAGTGCGGCATTGGCCTCGGCCTCGGCGGCAAGCTCGGCCTGCAGCTGCGAGTCCAGGGAGTTCACAACGTTTTGAGCCTCGGTCTGCTGAGCGTTGAGCTCGTCGACCTTCTTTTGCGTGGCGGCAACGTTCTTCTCCTGCTCGGCCTGCTTGTCGGTAAGCTCCTGCTTAAGCTCCTTGACCTCCTGGATGGTCTGGGCCTGCTTGTCGGAAACCTTGCCGTAGTAGAACAGACGGTTGAGCATATCGCCCAGGTCATCGACGCCCGTCAGAACCTGGAGCAGGCTCAGGCCGCCGGTCTTGTACTCACCGGCAACGTAGTTAGAAAGCTTGGCCTGGCCATCGGCGATCTCCTGCTGCTTTTGGGTAATCTCGCCGGCGGTCTGGTCGAGCGCCTGCGTTTGAGTGGCGAGCTCGTCGTAGATCTGCTGGGTTTGCGTGCCGATCTGCTCGAGTTTTGTACGAGCAGCGGCAAGGTCGGATGCGGTATCGGCATAGGCCGGAGCCGCGAGGCCCAGGCCCAAAACACAAGCGAGGGTTGCCGTAGCAGCGCAGCGTGCCATGTTTTTGTGCGTGTTTGCTGTGCGCATGGAGCTTCCTTTCCGGTATCTAAGGGTAGCGGCTAGTGCACCGTTACCAAGCTAAAGAGCTCAACGTCCTCGTTGGAAGGCGTGAGCTTCTCGCGCGGGTTGAGAAACGCAAGCTCGAGGATACAACCGTAACCCACAAGCTTTGCGCCCATATCTCGCACCAGTTTACCTGTTGCCTCGACGGTTCCGCCCGTCGCGACCAAGTCATCCAGAATCAACACGGTATCTTTAGAGGTAATGGCATCGGCATGGATCTCGATGGAGTCGGTGCCATACTCGAGCTCGTAGCTCCGGCTCACCGTCTTGCGCGGCAGCTTGCCCGGCTTACGAGCTGGCACAAAGCCGGCACCCAGGGCGACAGCCACGGGCACGCCGACCATAAAGCCGCGAGCCTCGGGACCCACGACCTTGGTGATACCCATGCCGGCAAAATGCTCGGCCAGGGCATCTACCATGGCCTTTAGCGCCTTGGGATTACCAAAGAGCGGCGTGATGTCCTTAAAGACGACTCCGGGCTCGGGATAGTCGGGGATGTCGACGATGTGAGATTCGAAGTCGTACATGGCATGACCTTTCAAGGGAAGCAGGTTTGTAGCGGCGTCTATTTGTTCGCGCTGGCAGTGCCGGCGTGCGAGGGGGCGACAACCTTAAGCGGCTGCACGAGGGATTCCTCACGCACGGGAGCAGCTGGTGCGGATGCCTCTTCGCTTTTGGCCTTGGTGGATTCAGAGCGTGCGATCTCCTCGTCGAGGGCATCGATATCGGCGTCCTCGACCACGGCGTTGAGCGACTCGAAGACGCGGTTCTTGAGAAGTGCGGTATGCACGCCCTCGGTGAGGTCATGCAGCTTCTTAAACGCACGCTCGAGCTTGGCGTCGCGCTCGTCGTCGGAAGTGTCCATGCCGAGCATGCTCACGAGTACCTGCTCAAACATCGAGGACTCGCGGTTTGCCGACGATACGTACTGGCGCAGGTTGCGCGGCTCGATATGAAAGCGCGAAAGCTCGGAGCAGTAACGGATGATCGGGAAATCACGGCCATCGACAAGCTCGCGGTTTTGCGGGCTCTTGATGATGCGAATGAGGTCGTTTTCGGCCAGGGAGCGGATAAACGAGATCTCAACACCGAGCATATCGGGAATGGTCTCGATGGGATGCAGCTTTTGCTTGGTCTCCTTGGGCTCCGTCTTAAGCGGAACGTCGGACAGCAGGCCCACCTCGTAGGCGAGCGTAGACAGGTCCGTGGCGTTTTCCAGGCGCTGCTTGATCACGTTGAGCGGCATGTAGCGAGTCTTTTGCAGGTGCAGAATGACCTCCAGGCGGTCAACGTCCTCCTTGGAGTACTGACGATAGCCCTTAGGCGTGCGATGAGGGGTGATGAGCCCCTCATCTTCGAGAAATCTAATTTTTGAGTTCGAAAGATCGGGGTATGCGCCTCGAAGTAGATTGACGACCTGGCCGATACTCAGATAGTTGCGTTCGGCCATGCCCTACTCACCGGTTTCGATGCGCTCCGGCGTGCTCTCGTGATAGATGAGCGTAAACGTACCGATCTGGACGGAAGAGCCGTCGTGCAGCGGTGCGCCGTTGACGATAGCGCCGTCAACCCACGTGCCGTTGAGCGAGCCCAGGTCCTCAATACGGGCACCCAAACCCTCGCGAATAATGCGTGCGTGGCTACGCGACACGGTCATGTCGTTGAGGAAGATGCCGTTTGCGGGATCGCGACCGATGGTGGTCACGTTGTCCTCGAGCTCAAAGGCGGCGCCGGTCTGCGGGCCCTTGACGATAGACAACACGGGCGCGGTTATGTGTACGTTGGCCATGAGGTCGGGAACGGTGACATCGCTCGAAGGAACGCGGAAAACGCAGGTGGCGTCTGAGGCCTTATCGTTCTGAGGCATATTGTTAACCATGTTGTCCATGACAACCCCTAACTTAACGCGGACATGCCGCAAAGAATGAACTGTACGTAATCATACCCCAATGGCTTAATCTTCGATTTCGGGGTTAAGAAAGTCGATGTCTTCGTCCTCGGGATGCGCGACAGCCTGTTTAATGGCCGCTCCGCCCTTAATGGAATAGATGACGGCGGTGAGCATGGAGAAGATGCCGCCGCCGTACACAAAGAAGATGCCAAGCGGTACCGGGCTGCCGTTGAGGCCCGGGAAGGCCGTGAACGTGGCGGGCAGCAGATGCCAGCCGTCCACAGTGGGAAAGCCTAGTAGCATGAGCGAGAAACCGGTCATGAGCAGCGCCGTGGCAATCTTGCCGGGAAACACAACGTCGATGGGACGGCGGTGATAGTGGCGCACGATAAGCGTGCCGATTCCCAGATAGATATCGCGGCCGATGATGAGCACGCAGACCCAGATGGGAAGCTCGCCGCGGACTACCAGGCCCAACACGCCGGTAAACAGCAGGGCGCGGTCGCAGACGGGGTCCATCATCTTGCCGAGCCACGAGACCGTCTTGGTCATGCGGGCAATCTGACCGTCCATCCAGTCGGTGGAGGCCGCGATGGCATAGATGACAATGGCGACGACACGGTTGTTGTCCGTCACAAACAGGTACAGAAAGACCAGCGTGAGGATCAGGCGCGTGAAGGTAATGAAATTGGAGATCGTGAAGATCTTATTCGACGGGTAATCGGAGGTGCCGATAAGCTCCTTTTTGATCTTCTTTTTGATGCCCACAGGACTCCCCCGCTGGTAAACGACAAAACTTTCGATACTATACCCGTTCTGGCGATGTCTATCCAGCGTAAGCATAGAGAGTCCAGACATATATAAGAGCCCAACGGCCGTTACGGCTTCGTTAGAAACGCGCCCCACCATGGATGGTGAACCCGAAAGGTAAGGCGCGCGGGCACGGTGGCTCGGCCCGCGCGCCCGGAAGAGAAAGGATAAACCCATGGGTTACATGCTCGAGACGCGTGGGCTCACCAAGCGCTTCGGCCGCGGCGACCAGGCGCAGGACGCCGTGGCCGACGTGAGCCTTCATATCCGCGAGGGCGAGGTGTACGGGCTGCTCGGTCCCAACGGCGCCGGCAAGTCGACAACGCTCAAGATGATCTGCGGGATGCTGCG
>CAJKZP010000014.1:0-28657 GCA_905204415.1 uncultured Collinsella sp.
GACGCCCATCAGGAACACGGCGTCGTAGCCCTCGTCGGCGACCTTGTCGGCGAGCGCGGTCATCTTCTTGCCGGTCTCGTAGAGCGCCTTGCCGTCCTCGAGATAGCCCTCCTGGTCGAAATGCATGATCTCGATCTTCTCGGTTTCCTTCATTTGTCTCTCCTTTCTGGGGTTGTTTCCACATCCCCCATGCCAACGGGCATCAAAACCCGCTTACATTCCGTAACACTCAGCCGCTTTGGCCTTAAGCGCATTGACTGACTCTTCGTAGCCCTCTGCCTTGACCTCCATTTGCTTGGAGACGGCATCGAGATACGGGTGCACGTTCCATGACTTCAGACGCTCGGCGATCATGGCCGCAATCGTCTGGAAGAACACAAGATTGGGAATTGCGCTGAGCAGCGGAGCCACCTGAGGCGCCGCAACCTCGTGAGCCCTACCCTTGGGATGGGCCGTGAGCAGCACCGTTTTTGCCGTAACGTTCGATAGCGCATCGGCGATATTCGCAAGACGCTCCGACCCCTGCGGATCGTCGACGATAAACACCAGATAGCCCGGAACGATCTGCATCTCGGGACCGTGGACGAACTCCTCGCCTTCGTGATGCATGGCAGGAATCTTGATGGTCTCGCTCAGCTTGAGCGCTGCCTCCTCGGCAACACCATAGTTGGGGCCGTTGCCGACGACCATGGCGGGCATGTGCTCAGAAAGCTCGAGCATGTGATCTTGGACATATGCCTCGGCGGTCTTGCACATCACGGCATTAGCCTGGATAGCCTCGCGCAGGTCATCAAGACGCTGAGCAGCGCCCTTGGCGTCAATCGTTCCGCGCGCCTGACCGCCGTAAATACCAAAGAGCACCAGGTACTCAACGAGAACCTCGACGCCCAGAGTCACAAAGTCCACCGACTCGACGCCCACACCGTAGTCAAGAACGATGTCAGCGTGTTCCTTGATGGGTGCCTCGACGTTTGCCGTGAGCGCAACTGCAGCCATATCGTGTGCGCGCATGTAATCGAGCGCCGCAATCGTATTGGTTGAATAGCCGCTCTGCGAGACGGCAATGTTAAGCGCATGCTGTGGATAGGTGTGTTCAAAATCGACGAAGGCCTCGGGCGTCACAACGGACACCTGCATCTGCAGCGCATCTTGCAGGTAATCGCGGGCGCAATCGGCGGCATGGCGCGACGAACCCGAAGCAACGATGCGCAGCGCGTCAAAAGAACCGGACTGGAAAATATCAACGAGCTGCGCTACCAGCTCAGACGAACGCTCGAGGTTCTCTCCCATACGCACATGGGCAAGCTGAACGTAATCGAGCATCTTCATCGTCTCACCTCGTAACAAATCATTAGTATTTGATACCAATCACAGTTACAGATTACGGCTTTTTGATACCTCTTTGTCGATTAATTTATCCCCTTCGGCGAACGGTCGATTTTGAGCCATGTAAGGTTGTATATACAGCTGACCCAACGATCAAAACTGGTTAGTTTCCCAGCCGTTATTCACAAAATACCAGCTAGTACGTATAGGTGTAGCCGCCCGTATCGCCACGATTGAAGGACTTTACATACTCGATAGCCTGACCGCTCGCGTCATAGCTCACGCATTCCAAAAGCAAAACAAGATCGCCCTGTTCCAGTCCAAGGAGGCCGGCATCTCGTGCGCCCAGCGCTTCGATATCGAGCTTTTCCTGTGCCATGACTGGCTTTCGGCCCAGCATCTCATAGGTCTCGTACAAACTGAAGACCGACACGTCAATATCTTCGATGGTTGGGAACAGCAGGCAGGGAATCAGCGCCGTCTCAATCGATACGGGGCTACCGTTTATGCAGTTCAGGCGTCGAACGGAATAGAGCAGGTCGTCCTCGGCGATGCCAAACAGGTCGGCGTAATATGGCCCCGCATAACGCTTGGAACGCGCGAGAATACGGACGGACGGCTCGCCGCCCGAAGCACGGACCGATTCACGGAAACCGACCGTGCGTTCAAAAAAAGCAGGTACTTTCTGCGCCACAAAGGCACCTTTTCCCCGAACACGGCGAATCTGCCCGCGCCGAACCAGCTCATCGACAGCGCTTCGGATGGTCAAGCGTGTCGTACCAAATTCCTCGGCGAGGTCTTTTTCGGACGGAATCATGGAACCCGTGGGATATGCACCGCGCTCGATACGTTCCTCGATGCAGCGTCGAATGCGCATATAAACCGGGGTGGCATCTACTGTTTCAGCCATTGTTCACCTGCCACGCTCCTCATGCCGTTCTCTTCGCCGTTATCGGCAAAGCGGAACTTTGTGGGCAAAATCACCGATTTGCAATGCTCCACAAAACGCATGTCCTTATCAAATTCGATCGAGCTCTCATAGAACACCGGCGTTCCCTCTTCTTGCTGGAGCAGCTCGGCCTCTTCGACGTTCAAACGCGAGATGGAGATATGCTCACGTCCATGCTCAACGCGCACGCCACCTTCTTTGAGCAAGACATCGTAAAGGCTCTCACACTCAAAATCGTGCTCGGGAAGCGATGGGCACAGGGACAGGTTAACGTGAGCGGTCTCGATTGACGCCGGCTCGCCCTCAATAAGTCGAACGCGCTGCATGCGGAGCAAGGGAGCGCCTACAGCCACCCCAAGCTTGTCGGCAAGCGCCTCATCCGCCTCGATGGTCCCGGTGGAAACCAGACGAGAAGAGGGGTGCAGGCCGGCAGTCCGCACAGCATCGGAAAAGTTATACGTTTCCTGGAAGATGTTCAGCGGCTTGGGAGGACACACATACGTGCCCGATCCGCGACGGCTCTCGAGCGTTCCACACGAGATAAGCCGCGTGATACCGGCACGCAACGCCGTACGCGAAACGCCAATCTCTTCGCACAGCACGCGCTCGGCCGGCAGGCGATCGCCGCCGGCAAGCTGATGGTGCTGGATATACCAAAGAATTCCCTCAACAGCATGATCTTTGGGGGGAATTGCATAAGATTCGCCTGCCATTGCACAGACTCCTCATTCAGACACGTATGCCGCCAAAATTAGGCCAGCCCTCCCATGGCATCAAATTCTGCCTTGATCTTCTCGGCGACATTCCGATACGACTTATATAGACTTGAATCGCGTTTGACTTCGTCGGTCATAACGGGAATCTCTAATTTGGAAACCTCGTCTTTTCCCGTCTGAACCGCCACAACAACGCCCATACCAAGACACATATTACGCTTGGCAGCGTTTATTTTCGCCGCCTTGGCAGGATTTGCCAGGATACGCTGGGCAAATTCCTGTTTAGAGACCGCTTCTTCGGCCTCCGGATCGCCCGCCTCGGCCACTTCGCACTGCAACACGTCCGCATAGTCAAAAATCTTCGGCTCGCCGCCGCGCTGATGCACGGCCCACTTGCGGCGCGTGGCGTCCTGGTAGATAGCCGGCAAAAATGTAAACCGCGGCGGGTCCAAAATCGTATCCGTGATGGTAAACACATCGGAATCAAAGGCATCCTGCGGGTTTTTCTTCTTGAACAGCCCCATATCAGCCTCCCGTACTAGCATTAAACAACTCATGCTGAATATAGCACCAATTTCAAGCCACTGCTTTATCGCATCGGTGCGTGGCGTCTATGGCTCGCCCAGCGGAAGAGTTCACGGACGAGGGCCGGGGTGCCTGCCTTGTTTTGAGAAGTGGGCTCCGCGAACTTCTCAAAACAAGGCAGGCACCCCGGCCCCGCCGGCAAATAGCAGACACTCCGCATGCAATCTATGCAAACAAACAAGTACGTTTAGCTACATTCGGTAAGTTCGAGCACGCTGCCCTTAACGATAAGCGCCGGCTCCAGGACGACCTCTTCGGCACGCCTGCCGCCCCTACCGGCAAGACGCTTGGACATGCAGCCAAAAGCATGCTCCGCAAGGACACCAGGATCCTGCTCAATCGCGGTCAGCGCCGGCTCAAAGAGAACGTCGGCCGCCGAGTTGTCATAGCTCACCACCGAGATATCGCCCGGGATGCTCTTCCCCATCTCGTGCAAGCGCTTGAGCAGACCGAGGGCGATGTTATCCGAACTTGCGAACACAGCGGTGGCATCAGTTGCGAGCACCGCCTCCGAGGCCTCATAGGCACTCGGAATGTAGTACTCGCTCTCAAACTCCAAACGTGCGTCGATAGGCAGGCCAACCTCGCGCAGCGCGCGCTCATAGCCGGCAAGTCGCTTACGCCCCGTATTGGAACGGCGCGCGTTAACCAAGCAGGCAATGCGACGGTGGCCCTGCTCGATCAGATAGCGAGTGGCCATGTAGCCACCCATCTCGTGGTCGAACATCACCTTGTCGCACTCGAGCCCCTCAATGGCACGATCGACCATCACGGCAGGGATAGGCAGATGGCTGACTTCTTCGCGCAGGGCGCGGTCGTCGGAGAACTCGTCGCCTACGACCAGGAAGACGCCATCAACGCCGCGCGTCACCAGCTGGCGCAGCAGCTCCAGATCGTCATCGGCGCTTCCGCCCGAGCTGGTAATGAAGAGCGCATAGCCGTCCTCGCGGCAGCGCTTTTCCAGGCTACCGGCGAGCGAGGCAAAAAAGCGGCTCTCGATGTTAGGGACGATAAGGCCCAGCGTGCGCGACTCGCGCATGACCAGACTACGCGCAATCTGATTAGGAACATAGTGGTTGCGCGCCGCAACCTCCTTGATGAGCTTGCGGTTTTCTTCCGAGATGCGACAGGGCCGATTATTGAGAACAAGCGAGACCGACGAGGGGGAAAGCCCCACCTCCTGGGCAATCTGCTTGAGGGTGACTTTGTTGGCCATCTCGCTCCTTCCAGGTTTACGCGCAATCTCTTGAAAGTATAGCGACCGCCCCTCTACCTCGGTGATAAACACTTTACCAATCCGGTAGACGGCTGTTTTATCGCCGCCAGCGCACCAAATCCGTCCGGGTGGGGTATATTGCAATCGATTGATGACAACGACCACCAAAAGGCGGATATTCGTATGCACGAGAACGACTTTTTTAACGAGGACCTGCTGTGCGCGCTTGCTGGCGTTGCCGGCGAGGACAACGTGCTGATGAGCGAGCCCATGCGCGAGCACACCACGTTTAAGATCGGCGGCCCGGCCGACGTCTTTGTCACGCCCGATACCGAGCAGGGCCTCGTCGCCACGCTCGACACCTGTTATCGCTGCGACCTGCCGCTCACCATCGTGGGCAACGGCTCCGACCTGCTCGTCGGCGACAAGGGTATCCGCGGCGTCGTCGTGGCGTTGGGCGAAGGCCTCTCCGACATTACGGTCGACGGTACGCACGTCACGGCGGCAGCCGGCGCCTTGCTTTCCGATGTCGCCGCGGCGGCAGCCGAGGCCGGTCTCACCGGCATGGAGCCCATCTCGGGCATCCCCGGATCGGTCGGCGGCGCCTGCTACATGAACGCCGGCGCCTACGGTGCCTGCATGGCCGATGTGCTGGGGTCTGTGCGCGTCTACAAGCCCGCCCGCATGCTCGACGACGGCACCCGCGGCAGCGGCAGCATCATCGAGTTCGATGTCGACGAGCTCAACCTGGGTTATCGCAAGAGCCGCATTGCCGACGACGGCTTCGTCGTGCTTTCGGCCACTTTCAATCTCGCCCCGGGCAACGCCGCGATGATCAAAGCCGACATGGACGACTACCGTCAGCGTCGCGAAGACAAGCAGCCGCTCGATATGCCGAGTGCCGGCTCCACTTTCAAACGCCCCGAGGGCTACTTTGCCGGCAAGCTCATCATGGACGCCGGTCTGCGCGGCCATGCTGTCGGCGGTGCGCAGGTAAGTGAGAAGCACTGCGGCTTCATCGTCAACGCCAACCACGCCACCGCCGCCGACGTCGACGAACTCATCCGCGACATCCAAGCCAAAGTCAAAGAGCAGTTCGACGTAGACCTAGAACCCGAAGTCCACCGAGTAGGCGAATTCCTCTAACAAAGAAGGCCCCGAAAGGGGCCTTCGTCTTGCGCAGGACTGTCCGAGCAGGCAACCTTATGCCGCGCGGGCAGCCCGGGACCAATCAGCTTCAAACCGCACCTACGACAGCACGACGCCGCCGAGCCAGCCCCAACGCACGCCCGAACCGCCGCCAAAGAAGCTGATAAACGAGTCGAGCGATTTAGACGTGATAGCGCCCTGGTTGCTCATGACGATGCCGCCGCCAACATAGATACCGACATGACCATATAGTCGGCCCGCGATACCCGTCGTGGGATGCGAGGAATCGGCAACAATCATGCCGACCTTTAGCGTCGAACGATCGGCACTGTAGCACCACGCGTTAAACATGTCGCACGCGTTACCGCCAAAGTAGCCCACTCCTGCGTTGCGGAAGACGTTGGTAACCCAAGCGGCGCACCAGCCCAAACCGGGCGAGGGAGTGGAGTAGCACGCATTAACCACGGCTTGTTGCTTGCCTGTACCCACATTTTGCTGCGGCGCACTAGAAGCATGGGAGCCACCGCTCGAGGTCGAGTTGTTCTTGTTCGAGGCGGCTGCAGCAGCGGCGGCTTCCTGAGCCTTCCTCGCCGCCTCCTCGGCCTGCGTGGCCGCGAGGACCTCGGCATCACGCTGAGCCATGAGTTCCTTGACGTCGTCGGAAAGCCCGCTCAGCACGACCTGGACTTCTTGCTGTTTGGTCTGCATGTCCTGCATCTGAGCAGTCTGCTGGTCCTTGAGCTTCTCCAAGTCGGCCTTCTGCGACTCGAGCTCGGTCTTTTGCGCATCGAGCTCTTCCTGGATGGCCTGGATATCTTCGATGGCGTCGCGGTCGCTCTTGTTGATCTTCTCAACATAGTGTGCATTGGCGACGAGCTCCTCAAACGAACCCGAGGCGAGCAGCAGTGACAGGATGTTGGTGCCGCCCGACTTATAGCTGGCGGAAACGCGATCGGAAAGATCGCCGCGCTTCTTTTTGAGCTCGGCCTTCTTTTCGTCAATCTGCGCCTGCGTGTCGTCGATCTGGCCCTGTACGCCCTCGATATCGCTGAGAGTCTGAGCGTTCTTGTTGGCTAGCGCCGCGTATTCGCCCGCAATGCTGTCGAGCTGAGCCTGGACCTCGTCGAGCTGGGCCTGGGCCGCATTGAGCTTGTCGGTGGTTTCCTTGGTGGCCTCCGCCGCACGGGCGCGAGCGGGCAGACCAAAAAGAACGGCTGCAGAAGCGGCGCCGAATAAGGCCTTAAGGGCAGTGCGACGCGAAAGCTCCTGGGAAAGGATGGAATCGCTGTTTGGTGACATATCTACTCCGTTACATGTTTATTTATATGCCGCTCAACTCATACATATTAGCGTACATCCGGCGCATCCCAACGATTTCCACGAACGGCAGCAAACCGTATGGTCGGCGGCTCGTATGCAAACGTCAAAGTCAAGGTTATGCCCACGCCAAACATTTCCATGAGTACGTTAGCATGTTCATCTGCTTTTCCTGCCGCGCGCGATTTGGGCGTCCCTGCCTGCGCTATACTCCCCTCTAGAAGTGTTCCTGATTCGATAGGAGACTACATGTCCAAAGCACTCGACCCCAAAGACACCTGCGTCCTCGTAACCGGTGGCGCCGGCTTTATCGGCTCGCACACCGTCGTTCAGCTGCTCGAGGGCGGCTACCAGGTCGTCATCGTCGATGATCTCTCCAACTCCAGCGCCGTCGCCGTCGACCGCGTCAAGACCATCGTGGGCGACGAGGCCGCCAAGAACCTCACCTTCTACGAGGCCAACGTGCTCGACCGCGAGGCCATGAACAAGATCTTCGACACCCATCAGATCGACCGCGTCATCCACTTCGCCGGCTTTAAGGCCGTCGGCGAGTCGGTGAGCAAGCCCGTCGAGTACTATCACAACAACATCGAGAACACCCTGGTGCTCGTCGACGTCATGCGCAACCATGGCTGCAAGTCCATCATCTTCTCGAGCTCCTCGACCGTCTACGGCGATCCGGACAACCCGCCCGTCACCGAGGAAGACCCCAAGAAGCCCGCAACCAACCCCTATGGCTGGACCAAGTGGATGATTGAGCAGATCCTTATGGACGTTCACACCGCAGACCCCGAGTGGGACGTTGTGCTGCTCCGCTACTTCAATCCCATCGGCGCCCATCCGTCGGGCCTGATCGGCGAGGACCCCAAGGGTATCCCCAACAACCTGGTGCCCTATGTCGCGCAGGTTGCCGTGGGTAAGCTCGAGGCCGTTCAGGTCTTTGGCAATGACTACCCCACCCCCGACGGTACCGGCGTGCGCGACTATATCCACGTTTGTGACCTGGCCTCGGGCCACGTTGCCGCCCTCAACTGGATGAACGGCAAGACCGGCGTCGAGATCTTTAACCTGGGCACCGGCACCGGTACCTCGGTACTCGAGGTCGTCGCCGCCTTCTCCAAGGCTTGTGGCAAGGAGCTGCCCTACGTGATCCGCGAGCGCCGCGCCGGCGACATCGCTGCCAACTGGTGCGATGCCTCCAAGGCCGAGCGCATGATGGGCTGGAAGGCCCAGTACGACATCGCGGACATGTGCCGCGATAGCTGGAACTGGCAGAGCCACAACCCCAACGGCTTCGCCGACGCCGAGTAGCAAAAACCTACATACCGTTCTTGCCCCGATCTCACGTTGTGAGGTCGGGGCTTTTTCATAGCATGTAGCCATTCGCCGAAAATCGACCAACTTTTTTATCTTGCCTGTACATGTTTAAACAACATGTTTTACAATAGGCGTGTCGAATCAGAACATCGGAGGCGGACTGCACACCCATCGGCAGGCCGACCCCACAACAAGAAGGTTGGTGAGCGCATTCATGGAGCGTGCAAGCGGCGTCCTCATGCCCGTCTCATCTCTGCCCGGACCATACGGAATCGGCGGCTTTGGCTGGAATGCCTACGACTTCGTCGATTTTCTCGCCTCGTGCAAACAACATTACTGGCAGATTCTGCCCCTTACGACGACCAGCTATGGCGATTCGCCCTATCAGTCGTTCTCGGCCCGCGCAGGCAACCCCAACTTTATCGACTTTGCCGAGCTTATCGAGGCAGGGTATCTGGAGCAGCGCGATATCGATGGTGTGTATCTGGGATCCAACCCCAGCAATGTCGACTACGGCGCTATCTTTGGCGGTCGCCGTCAGATTCTCGACCGCGCCGCTGAGCGCTTTGCTGCCGACAAGCCGGCCGATTTTGATGACTTTATCCAGGCCAACGAGGACTGGCTCATCCCCTACTGTGAGTTCATGACCGTCAAAGAGGAGTGCGGTCTCAAGGCGTTTTGGGAGTGGCCCGCGGAGCTCCGTACCCGCGGCGAGGCTTCCGCCAAGGTCTGCGCCGACCATCCGGCGCGTATGCTCTACCACCAGATGACGCAGTACTTCTTCGATCGCCAGTGGAGCCGCCTCAAGGCCTATGCCAATGAACGCGACATCCTGATCATCGGCGACCTGCCCATCTACGTCTCGCGTGACTCCGTCGAAATGTGGGCGACACCTGAGCTCTTTAAGATCGACGCCGCCGGCAATCCCGCAAGCGTCGCCGGCACGCCGCCCGACCAGTTCTCGGCCACCGGCCAGTACTGGGGCAACCCCATCTACGACTGGGACGCCATGGAGTCCGACGGCTTTTCCTGGTGGGAAGGCCGCATTCGCGCCGCCCTCGACATGTACGACGTCATCCGCCTGGATCACTTCCGCGGCTTCGAGGCCTATTGGGAGGTGCCGTTCTCCTCGCCCGATTCGTCCTACGGTTCGTGGACGCAGGGGCCCGGCCTCAAGTTCTTCAAGACGCTCGCGGAAAAGCTCGGCACGCTGCCCATCATCGCCGAGGACCTGGGCTTCCTCACCCCCGGCGTCATCGATATGCGCGACAACTCGGGCTTCCCCGGCATGAAGATCCTGCAGTTTGCCTTTGAGGGCGCCAACTCGTACTACCTGCCGCACAACTACATTGCCAACACCGTCGCCTACGTGGGCACCCACGACAACGAGACGGCACGCGGCTGGTTTGAAGGAACGGCTACCCCGCGTCAGCGCGAGCAGGCAGCCCTGTACACCCATCAGCAGGCCGGCGAGTCCATGGCCGACGCACTCAATCGCACCATCGCCGCCAGCGTGAGCGACACGTGCATCTACACCATGCAGGACCTGCTCAACTTGGGCAACGAGGCGCGCATCAACCCCCCTGCCACGTTGGGCGGCAACTGGACCTGGCGCATGCTCGACGGCGCCATCACCCGCGAGCTCGAGCACAAACTCACCGACTGGACCGAGACCTACTTCCGCATCCCGTCGGAAGCCGAAATCGAGCTTCCTCAATAGGAGCTACCGCGCCCGACCCGACCCCACCCCACCGTGCGGACGCGACCGCTTTTCCCGCGCGAGGCCACCCCAATCCCCTCGCGCGGGCTTCTTTTGAATTTCTGACATGTCGTCAACTCACCACAGGAGGAAACATGCCCCGTATCGATCTTGCGGATCTTGCCGAGCAATCCTTTGGAACTTCGCTCGAGCAACTCGATGACCGCCGCATTTACAAACTGCTGGTCAAGCTCGTACAGGAGCGCTCCGCCGCCTGCCCGCTCAACAATGGCAAGAAAAAGCTCTATTACATCTCCGCCGAATTTTTGATCGGCAAGCTGCTCATCAACAACATGATCGACCTCGGCATCTACGACAAGGTTAAGGACCAGCTCACCGCCGCAGGCCACGACCTCAACAAGATCGAGGAGTTCGAGGTCGAGCCCTCGCTGGGCAACGGCGGCCTGGGCCGCCTGGCCGCGTGCTTCCTGGATTCCATTGCCACGCTGGGCCTTACCGGTGACGGCGTGGGCCTCAACTATCACTACGGCCTGTTCCGCCAACGCTTTGCCGACAACCAGCAAAAGGCCGTCCCCGACGAGTGGCTTGGCGAGCAGGACATCCTGATCGATGACGACCGCTCCTACACTGTCAAGTTTGGCGATTTTGCCGTCACCTCCAAGCTCGTCAACATCGATGTGCCCGGTTACGGTCAGCCCACCAAGAACCGCCTGCGCCTGTTTGACCTGGCAAGTGTCGACGACGGCCTGGTCCCCGGCAGCTCCATCGACTTCGACAAGACGAAAATCGCCAAGAACCTCACCTTGTTCCTCTATCCGGATGATTCCGATGAGCAGGGCCGCCTGCTTCGCATCTACCAGGAGTACTTCATGGTGAGCAACGCCGCCCAGCTCCTGATCGACGAGGCCGTCGAGCGCGGCAGCAACCTGCACGACCTGGCCGACTACGCCGTGGTCCAGATCAACGACACGCACCCCACCATGGTCATTCCCGAGCTCATCCGCCTGCTCACCACCGAGCAGGACATCGAGTTTGACGAAGCCGTTGCCATCGTGCGCTCCATGGTTGCCTACACCAATCACACGATCCTTGCCGAGGCACTCGAGAAGTGGCCGCTCGCCAGCCTGCAGAAGGTCTCGCCCGCCATCGCCGACATCATCGTCAAGCTCGACGATATTGCCAAGGCCGAGCACGACGACCCGCGCGTCGCCATCATCGATGAGCACGATACCGTCCACATGGCCCACATGGACATTCACTTTGGCTTCTCCATCAATGGCGTCGCCGCACTCCACACCAAGATTCTGGAGGACACCGAGCTTCACCCGTTCTACGAGATCTATCCCGAGAAGTTCTCCAACAAGACGAACGGCATCACCTTCCGCCGTTGGATCCATGGCGCCAACCCTGCGCTCGCTAGCCTACTCGACGATGTGATCGGCACCGATTGGCGCAGCACCGGCGACCTGAGCAAGCTCGCCGAATTCGCCAACGACAAGGAAGTTCTTGAACGCCTGGCCGCCACCAAGGCCGAGGCCAAGACCATCATGCGCCAGTTCATGGCGCTCGAGCAGGGTGTGACCATTCCCTCCAACGCCATCATCGATGTTCAGGTCAAGCGTATCCACGAGTACAAGCGCCAGCAGATGCTCGCGCTCTACATCATCTGGAAGTATCTCGACATCAAGAACGGCAATAAACCCGAACACCCCGTCACCATCATCTTTGGCGGCAAGGCAGCACCTGCCTATACCATCGCCCAGGACATCATTCATTTGATCCTGACACTGTCGCAGTGGATTGCAAATGATCCCGATGTGGCCCCCTACCTGCAGGTTGTCATGATCGAAAACTACAACGTCACTGCTGCTGAGCGCGTGATTCCCGCCGCCGACATCTCCGAGCAGATCAGCCTGGCCTCCAAGGAGGCGAGCGGCACCTCCAACATGAAATTCATGCTCAACGGCGCTTTGACCCTGTGCACACTTGACGGTGCCAATGTCGAGATCGCCGAGCTCGTGGGCGACGAGAACATCTACACCTTTGGTGCTTCCTCCAAGCAGGTCGAGCAGCTCTACGCCGACGGCAGCTATAACGCCAGCGCACTCTACCGCAAGCCCGGTATCAAACTGCTGGTGGACTTTATCACCAGCCCCGCCTTTATGGCGACAGGCAACGCCGAGCGCCTGCAGCGCCTGCACGACGACATTAAGGGCAAAGACTGGTTTATGGCCCTGCTCGACATTGAGGAGTACATCCAGACCAAGGAGCGCGTGCTGGCAGACTACGAGGACCAGGACGCCTGGATGCGTAAGGCGCTCATCAACATCGCCAACGCCGGCACCTTCTCGTCCGACCGCACCATCTCCCAGTACAACGACGAAATTTGGCACCTGAGCTAATTTCGTTTCCTTTACCCATCCTCTTGAAAGCGGAGTCGCGGCAACGCGGCTCCGCTTTTTGTGCCGATACGCCAGCCCGTGATTTGTCTCGACCAAACAATCTCGATCTGTAACACCTAGCCGGCAAAACTGGGTCTACCTGTTACAGAATGAGACAGACGGGCAAGGCGGCTAAAACAATCTCGATCTGTAACAGGTAACTGCCGAAATCAGTCCTTCGTGTTACAGATCGAGATGAAAGGACAGGCAGCTCGACGCCGTCTCACTCTGTAACATCTAGACCCAATTTTGCCCTCCTCCTGTTACAGATCAAGACAACCTAACGGACGGGTAGCCCCAACACAAAGAAAGGCTCCCCTCTCGCCCAGTGGACGGGAAGGGAGCCTTATATGTGACCACGGCAAAAGGATGGCAAAGCCGCAGTCGCCCAAAGGGATGGCCTGGGTGCACCGGGCCTAGATAAGGTTCTTGCCAGACACCTTATCGAAGAGATGGGTCGCGTTCTTCTCGAACTTGAACCAAATGGGGTCGCCCGCCTTGAGCGCGCCCTTGGCCTCGAGGTCGACAACGGGAATGATCAGGACGAACTGACCATCGGGAGCGGTCACGTGGACGTGCTCGGTCGAACCCATGAGCTCGGTCACCTCGACGGTGCCCTGGAGCGCACCCTCCTCGCCCTTGTCGGCAAGCAGGATCTGCTCGGGGCGCACGCCGGCCGTGATCTCCTTCACGTCGCCGCCGTCCCAGTTGAGGGCGAGCTGAGCGCAGGTCTCGGGGGCGAGCGCCACGTTCATATCCTCGGTCTTGACGGTAAAGCCGTTGCCCGAGCGCACCAGCTGGGCATCGAAGAAGTTCATCTGCGGCACGCCGATAAAGCCGGCGACGAAGATGTTCGCGGGATGGTTGAAGACCTCCTGCGGGGTGGCGATCTGCTGGACGACGCCGTCCTTCATGACCACGATACGGTCACCAAGGGTCATAGCCTCGGTCTGGTCGTGGGTGACGTAGATGAACGTGCCCTTGATCTCGTGGCGCAGCTTGATGAGCTCGGCACGCATCTGGTTACGCAGCTTGGCGTCCAGGTTGGACAGCGGCTCGTCCATCAGGAAGACTTTAGGATCACGCACGATGGCACGGCCGATAGCAACACGCTGGCGCTGGCCACCCGAAAGCGCCTTAGGCTTACGGTCGAGGTACTCGGTAATACCCAAAATCTCGGCAGCGGAGCGAACCTTGCGGTCAATCTCGTCCTTGGGGACCTTCTTGAGCTCAAGCGTAAACGCCATGTTCTCGTACACCGTCATATTGGGGTACAGAGCATAGCTCTGGAACACCATGGCAATGTCGCGGTCCTTGGGTGCCACGTCGTTGACGCGCTTGCCGTCGATGAGCACGTCGCCTGAGGTAATGTCCTCCAGGCCAGCAACCATGCGCATCGTCGTGGACTTACCGCAGCCAGACGGGCCAACGAGGACGATGAACTCCTGGTCGTGAACGGTGAGGTTGAAGTCCTCAACAGCGAGCACGCCATCCTCGGTAACCTTGAGGTTGTGCTTCTTCTCCTCGGTCTTCTTCTTTTTGCCAAAGAAGCCCTTCTTTTTGGACTCGGTGTTGGGATACACCTTCTGAACATGTTTGAGAACGATCTCGGCCATGTCTTTACCTTTCGATATGCGGCGCCGCGCTGAGGGGCGCCGCAGAAACTTGCAAAACAGTTACGGCATCAGCCCTTGACGGCACCTGCCACCACGCCATCGATGATGTACTTCTGGCAGAGGATGTACATGATGACGATGGGGATAACAACCATCATGATGCAGGCCATCATGGGGCCGAGCTCGACGTGGCCGTAGCCGCCGCGGAAGTACTGGATCAAGATAGGAATGGTCTTGTACTTGGTGGAGTCGAGGGTAAGGTAGGGCAGCAGATAGTCGTTCCAGACCCACATGGTCTCGAGAATGCCGACCGAAAGATAGGTGGGCTTCATGATGGGAAGGACAATCTTAAAGAACACCTGGACCGGGTTGCAGCCGTCAATCATGGCCGCCTCCTCGATCTCGAGCGGGATGTTCTTTACAAAGCCGGCGAACATAAAGACCGCCAGGCCCGCGCCAAAGCCCAGATAGATAAAGCAGATGTTGAACGGCGTGTTGAAGCCGATGCGGTCCGCCAAATTGGACAGCGTGAACATGAGCATCTGGAACGGTACAACCATCGAGAACACGAACAGGTAATAGAAGAAGTTCGAGATCTTGCTGTTGACACGAACCACGTACCAAGCGCACATGGAGCAGCACACCAAGATCAGCACGACCGACGTGACCGTGATGATGAGCGAGTACATAAATGCCGAGGCAAAGCCCTGCTCGTTAAGGGCGTGCATGTAGTTTGCGAGGCCGTTGAACGTCTCGGGCGTGAGCAGATCGAATGCCGTGGTGGTGCTGATTGCGGTCGCTTTCTTAAAGGAATTGAGCGCAATCATGAACACGGGGTAGATCCATGCGAGCGACAGGATCGTAAAGAAAATCGAGAGCGCGCGGTTGATAACCTTATCGCGTTTCATTACTGCTGCACCTCCTTGGACCTCGTGGCCTTAAGCTGGATCATAGAAATAGCGACGACCAGGATGCAGAAGATAACCGCCTTGGCCTGACCGATGCCCTGCCATGCGATACCGGCGCGCGAATAGAACGTGTTGTAGATGTTCAGGGCGAGCATCTCGGTGGAGTGCGCGGGGGCACCACCGGTAAGGGCGAGGTTCTGGTCGAACAGCTTAAAGCCGTTGGTGATGGACAGGAACAGGCAGATAGTGATCGTCGGCATCAGGTTAGGGATCTTAACCTTCCAAAACGTCTGCCATGCCGTGGCACCGTCGACCTTGGCGGCCTCGATGTAATCGGACGGAATGGACTGCAGGCCAGCGATGTAGATAATCATCATGTAACCGACCTGCTGCCACAGGGTCAGGATGATAAGGCCCCAGAAGCCAGCAGCAGAGTTAAGGGCGATGAGCTGGGCACCCACGTTGGAGAGCAGGCAGTTGATCAGAATCTGCCAAATGTAGCCCAGCACGATGCCGCCGATGAGGTTAGGCATAAAGAAGATCGTACGGAAGATGTTGGTGCCCTTGAGCGCTTTGCGGGTGAGCGCCTGCGCGATGGCGAGGGCGATCACGTTGATGAGCACCGTCGACAGGAAGGCAAACGCCACCGTAAAGAAGAACGACGTAGCAAACTGCGGATCGGACAGTGCGCGCACATAATTCTCGATACCTACGAAATGCGTGTTGTTGATGGTAATAAACTGGCAGAACGAGAGATAGAAGCCCTGGATAAAGGGGATCACGAACCCGATCATAAACGCCAGGCACGTGGGCAGCATAAAGAGCGGCCACCAGCGCTTGAGTGCTTTGCCCATAGAAGGGTCCTTTCAATATGCAAGGGGCGGGCAAACCAACGTCTGCCCGCCCCCTGTCGCTAATCAGATAGCTTGGGCAGCAACTACTTACTCGGAAGCAGCCTTCTCGGTCTTCCAGCCATCGACGAAGGCGTTCTTGACGCCGTCCCACTTGCTGTTGTCGGCAGCATAGGCGATCAGAGCCTGCTTGAGGTTCTTCTTCCACTCCTCGGAGGGGATGTAGACGAAGTCCCAAGCGACGGTCTTCTTGCCGTCCTTGGCCATGGCAACGGCCTGCTGCGAGAAGACGTTGGTGGTTTCCTTGGCGCTCTTGAACGGGGCAGTCAGGCCCATCTTGTCAGCGATGATGCTGGTGGCGGTGTCAGAAGTGACGCACCAATACATGAAGTCCTCGGTGGCCTTCTGGGCATCCTCGGAAGCCTGGGAGCTGACGCACCAGTAGTTCTCGCCGCCGGAGCACAGGCCCTGGTTCTCCTCGCCGTCAACGCCGATGTAGATGGGCATCATGCCAATCTGATCGTCGGTCATGCCGGCCTTGGTGAGGTCAGCGTAAGCCCAGGAGCCGTTCTGATAGAAGACGGCCTTGCCGGTTGCGAACTCGTTGGTGGCGTCGTCGCCGGTCTTGGAGGCAAGCTGCGAAGGATCGCAGGTGGAGTCGGTGATGTACAGGTCGAAAATCTGCTTGAAGTTGTCGAGATACTCGCCCTTGATCTCGTCGTCCTCCTGGTTGTGCTCCTTCTCGAACTCGTAGTAGAGCGGGAGGTTGGCGAGGTGGGTGGTGTAGCGCCAGCTGGAGGAGTCATCCATGCCAGCAGAAGTGAAGGCACCCTCAATGCCAAGCTCGTCCTTGCGGGCCTGGATGTCGTCGGCACAAGCCTTCAGCTTGTCGAAGGAGTTGATGTCCTCGGCCTTGTAGCCAGCCTTCTCGAGCAGCTGCTTGTTGTAGATGATGCCGTAGCTCTCCTGGACCCAGTCGATACCCAGATCCTTGCCATCGGACTGCAGAGCCAGAGAGTCGTCAATGAGCTCACCGCGGAGCTTGGTGTCGGACAGGTCAGCGCAGTAGTCCTTCTAGTTCTTAAGACCGGTGGGGCCGTTGACCTGGAACAGGGTCGGAGCGGAGCTCTTGGACATCTCGGACTTGAGCTTCTCCTCGTAGGTGTTGGAGGCAGCGGTCACGATCTTAACCTCGACGCCCTTCTCCTTCTTATAGGCCTTGGCGATCTCCTTCCACTCCTTGTCGACCTCGGGCTTGAATTGGAGGAAGTAGACCTCGGCAGCGTCACCAGAAGCAGAGGAGCCGGAGCCGGCAGAACCACCGCAGCCCACGAGGCCCAGACCAAGAACTGCAGCCGCGGAACCAGCAAAGCCCAGGAACTGCCTTCTGCTCATTTCGTTCTTCATTACAATCCACCCTTTCACACCGTGGCGGCACCCTTTGCCGCCGCCTTCGGAGATTGGCTCGGGGACTTTGCCCCTTTTGCTGATTTGAACGATACGCTATTTGGAAAGTTGTTTGAACAAGTATTACTAGAGCGGTAGAAAAACTTCGGTGAACGGTAATTTCAACTTGATACTTGACAAGTTTTGTATAAACAATTATTTGTTATCGAATGCAGAGAAAACGCCCGGTCAAGCCGATGCATCGTCGGTTTGACCGGGCGTTTTCGCTTTGAGGGCATAAGGCTCGCCGGACTGCGAGCTCACCGTCTATCGCTTGGAATTGACGCGGTAATGGAAGATCTCGGGGTGCGTACGGGCGTGCGTGACCTCGAACAAGATACCGTCCGAGGTGTACGATTGGCTCTCCATAACGGCGACACAATTGTACTTGCCAAGGTCCAAGTAGCTGCAGTCCTCATCGTTGGCGAGCTCGACACTCACCGTACGACGGCTCGCCATCACCTTGACGCCGCACTTGTGCTCCAGATAGGCGTAGATAGAATCCGTCGCGATCTCTGGGGTCAGACCCTTGGCGATCGACGCCAAAAAATAGCCATGGTCCACTTGGCGCGCGCTGCCGTTAAGGCTTCGAACACGCACTACGCGAATCAGCTCCTCGCCCACCTTAAAGCCCAAGCGACGAGAGAGCTGCTCAGTGCAAATCAAATGTTCAAAAGACTTGACCTCGGTCGATGCGACGGCATTGTTGCGTTTTGCGAACTCGCCAAACGACTCAACCTCTTCGAGTGCGCCCAACATGTCGGTTTCGCCCTTGAGCCATATGACGCGCACGCCCTTGCCGTGTATGGGCTGCACAAACATCTGGTCGGCCAGCATGCTCAAGGCGCGGCGGATGGTATTGCGTGTGCAGCCAAACTCCGCGGTCAGCTCGGCTTCGGTTGGCAGCATCTCCTGAAACGCATAGGTCCCATTAATGATGCGCGAACGGATCTCGCGGTAGATTCCTTCGTATATCGCTTTTGGCATTGTTTCACCTCTACATTATTTATTTCCGGCTAGGCACGATAGCATTTCTTAAAGTTGTTTAAACCGAATATCGGTAAAGCGACAGGATTTAACCGTTGACGGTTTCTGTCGTGCCCAAATCGGTTTCGCTCAAAACTGCCGGCACGACAATCGTCTGGTCCTCTACAATGAATCCATTGTTTAAACGTTTCCCCACGCGCAACGCGCCTCGATA
This sequence comes from uncultured Collinsella sp., assembly GCA_905204415.1. Classification (GTDB taxonomy): domain Bacteria; phylum Actinomycetota; class Coriobacteriia; order Coriobacteriales; family Coriobacteriaceae; genus Collinsella. The sequence goes on from CAJKZP010000014.1 coordinate 18,759, forward strand.
TTCGGAAGGCAGAACATGCTGCAAAAAATCCAACGCTTTGGCGGGGCAATGTTCGCTCCCGCCATGCTGTTTTCTATATCGGGCCTCATGGTCGGCGTCTCCGCTCTCGCAACGACTGCGGACATCGTCGGCGATCTAGCCGTATACGGAACCCCTTGGTACGTTTTTTGGGCCATCATCCAGCGCGGCTCATGGACGGTCTTTAAACGCCTCCCGCTCCTTTTTGCCGTAGCGCTGCCTATCGGTCTTGCCCAAAAGCAACCGGCACGCTGCTGCCTCGAGGCACTCGTGGCCTATTTTGCCTATTGCTTCTTTTTGAGCGAGATCATTAAGCTGAGCGGAGACAACCTTGGGCTTAAGTACCCGTCATCTTTGACCCCCGCCAACGGTATCACCGTCATCGACGGCATCAAGACGCTCGACACCGGCATTATCGGCCCGCTGGCGGTATCGGCAACCGTCGTCGCCATCCATGACCGCTTCTACGATGCCAAGGTTCCCGATTGGCTCGGCACTTTCTCGGGTTCCTCGCTGGTCTACCTCATCAGCTTTTTTGCCGTGTTCGCCCTTGCCGCTACCTCGGCCGTCATCGTGCCCTTCGTATACGCAGCGACCGAAACGCTGCGCCACGCGCTTGCGGGCGTCGGTCCCTTTGGCGTAGGCATCTTTGTGTTTTTGGAGCGAGCACTCGAGCCCATGGGGCTGCACCACCTGCTCTACATGTCAATCTACTACGACAACCTGGTCATTAACGACGGCGTCTACGCCGCGTGGACCAATTTGCTCCCCATTCTCTCCCATAGCACACGCCCCCTCAACGAGCTTGCACCCTGGGCTGGTTTCACCGCCACCGGCTGGGTCAAGCTCTTTGGCCTTCCTGCCATCGCCGTGGCGTTCTACACCACCGCCAAGCCCGAACGCCGCGCTGGTCTCAAGGCCATTCTCCTGCCCGCCATCGTCGCCTCGGCGGTCTGCGGCGTCACCGAACCGCTCGAGTTTCTCTTTATGTTCACCCACCCCGGGCTCTTTTTGCTCTACGCCGTCCTCTCGTCTTGCCTCGCCATGGCCATGAACTTCTTTGGCGTCGTCGGCATCTTCTCGGGCGGCTTTATGGAAATGGCCGCCTTCAACTTTATCCCGCTCATGCGGATGCATGCCGGCTCCTATCTTTTGGCGCTCGGAATCGGACTCATCTTTAGCGCTATCTTCTTTCTGAGTTTTCGAGGTCTTATTCTGACCTTTGACCTTAAAACCCCGGGACGCGAGGACCATATCGCCAGCAACACGGCGCTCTCGCGCTTGACGGGAGACGACGTTGACGAAAAGTGCTCATCCGAAACCGGCGCTTCCGGCGGCCAGACATCACAAGATCACCTGCTCGCCGAGCAGGTTGTGATGCTTCTGGGCGGCGTCTCCAACATTGTGGGCGCAACCAACTGCGCCACGCGGCTGCGCGTCGAAGTCGTGGACCCTTCCATCGTCGCAGACAACGCGGCCTTTGTCGCAGCGGGCGCCAAAGGCCTCATCATTACGGGCAAGACCGCCCAGGTGGTCATCGGCATCTCCGTTCCCCGCGTTAAAGAGCATTTTGACCAGATCATGGGCCTCGAGCCGGGATTTGTGCCCACCGCCTCGGCCTCCCCTGTCGCCAGCCCAACCCACAAGCACGGCGATATCTGCTTCTTCGACATTGACGGCACGCTCGCGTGGCAAGACCCTCGAGTGGCACAAGAGCTTCCCGAGAGCGAGCGAGACCTGTCCCCCTATCCCAACGAGGCGGTCTCGCAGGCCATCCGCGATTTCGTTGCAAATGGCAACATGGCCTTTATCTGCACAGGGCGCACCCTCAGCTGCATCCACCCCAAACTTCTTGAGCTGCCCTGGACCGGCATCGTCTGTCTTGCGGGCGGTTACGCCGAGATCAACGGACACGCAATTCGCGATCTGTCGATGACGCCCGGCATGCTGCAGCGCCTTGCCCCCTATCTTGAGCAGTCGGGCGAGGTCATCCGCTTTGAGGGCCTCAACGGCGTCGTGCGCATGAGTGCCGATGCCCCCGATGCCCCCGGATACGCGCGCACCCTGGGCGACGCAGTCACGCAGCTGCAACATTACAGTGCCTACAAGATCTTGATGTCTACATCGCTCGCCAGCCGCATCGCTCAAGATAAGGCACTTGAGCCGCTGCTGTGCTTTAACGAGCTCGAACTCGAGGTAACCGAAATCTCGCCCCGCGAATGCACGAAGCGCGGGGGCATCCAGTCTGTACTCGACGCCCTCGATCCCCACCACGGAACCGTATACGGCATCGGCGACGCCAGCAATGACGTCTCGCTGATGAACGCCGTCGATGTCGGTATCGCCATGGGCAATGCGCCGGACTATCTCAAAAAGCGCGCCGACTACATCACCGACTCGGTCGACAAAGATGGCGTCGTCAAGGCGCTCGAGCACTTTGGGCTTATATAAGCAGCCGGCACGCGCACGCGTCCCGTTTCCCCAAATCGCCAAAACAGACGCGCCGGCAACTCCAATGTGGCAATATGGTATCTGCACACCGCAACGATGCAACCTAAGAAAGAATGCGAGAACCCGTGTCCAGTCCGTTTACCAGCTTTTTAGCCCAGCACTTTGACCAGATCAACAACTATCTGGCCACGTTCTTTGACGGACAGGCGACCTCTGCCGATATCGAGCGCTACCTGTATACCCCGCTCTCGACATTTACGGCCAATGCCGGCAAGCGCCACCGCCCGCTCATCTGCATGCTCGCCGCCACCGCGGTAGGTGGCAGCTTTGAGAGCGCCCGCAGCGCGGCGGCAGCTATCGAGCACTTTCAGTCGGGAGCGCTTATCCATGACGACATAGCCGACAACGGCCAGCTGCGTCGCGGCAAGCCTTGCATGCACCTTACCGAGGGCACGGGCCTTGCCATCAACTGCGGCGATCTGGCGCTCACCATGGTCACCAAGACGGTTCTCGACGACCCCACGCTCGAGGCAGACGTGAAACTCCGCGTGCTCCACGAGCTCACCGAGATGATCGTTCGCACCATCGAGGGCCAGGCGCTCGACTTGGGCTGGGTCCGCGACGAGCGCTTTGACATCTCGGTCGACGATTATCTGAACATGGCGACGCACAAGACCGCGTACTACAGCGGAGCTACGCCACTTGCCGCCGGAGCCATCATTGGCGGAGGCAGCGAACAGCAGGTCGAGGCACTGCGCGCCTTTGGCCTGCACACGGGCCTTGCCTTCCAGATTCAGGACGATCTGCTCAACTTGATCGGCACCAAAGAGGCCGCCAACAAGGACTTCCGCACCGATATCACCGAGGGCAAGCGCACCCTCGTCGCCGTGCACGCCCTGTCAGACGAGCGTTATCACGACGAGGTCGAGGCAATCCTTTCCTCGGGCACCGAGGACCCCGCGCAACTTGCACGCGCCGTGGAGATCTTCCAGGAGACCGGCTCCATCGATTACGCCCACACTTACGCGCTCGACCTGACCGCCAAGGCGAAAGCGGCCATCGAGAATGTTGAGCTCGACCCGCATGCGCGCCAGCTGTTCGACTCCATGGCAGATTTCTTTGTGGAGCGCCTTAACTAGCGGGGTTATAAAACCTGTCAGCAGCGTATTTGGGTACAACTTGCTACACTGTTGAGTGCATGTTTATGCATCCCTTTGCGTTGTCTATCCGACACACGCTCAAATAGTACGAATGGTACGCCGAAAGGGGTTCGCTCATGGAACCTATTACAACGGGCATGCAGGGAGCAGCCGTCGAGGACGTCCAGTCCCGCCTTCTGCAGCTCGGCTATACAATCGATGACGCCGAGATCTCCGACAAGTGCTTTGGCACCACCACCGAGCAGGCTGTTGGCACCTTTAGGCTCGATAGCGGCCTTGCCGCTGGCTGTGCCGTCGATATCCCCTGTTGGAGCGCCCTGGTAGACGCCTCGTATAAGCTGGGCGACCGCACGCTCTATCTGCGCATGCCCAATTTCCATGGCGCCGACGTTCAGGCCCTGCAGCGAGCGCTCAACGTTTTGGGCTTTGCCTGCGGTGAGGACGACGGCTATTTTGGCCCGCACACCGAGGCCGCTCTGCAGCAGTTCCAGGAAAATGTCGGCCTGTTTGCCGATGGCATGGCATTCCAGGATACCTACGCCTATATCAACCGCCTGCATCACGTGTGGGAGGGCAAGCCCTCGGTTACCGAGGCCGAGTCGCGCATCGGTTTTGCCCGCGCCGCCAACGTGCTCGAGCGCTTCCAGATTGCCGTCATCGGTGAGGACCCCATCGCACGCAGCGTTGCATCGCGCATGTGGAACATCGCCACGGCGACGACCGACAGCAGCGGCATGATGCTTTGCGATTCCGAGGTCCCGACCGACGTGGATCTGGTGCTCGAGATCGCAAGCGATGAGCTGCCCGCAGATGCAGCGCCGCGCGCCACGATCGCCCTTGCCGAGTGTCACAACCTGGCACAGCGCATCCGCACCGCCAACGTCGCCGCACAGCAAAAGCCTGCGCGCATCCGCATTGAGCTCACGGGCATGACGCGCTACAACGGAACCTTCACCGCAAGCGACGCCCAGACACTCGCCGTACGCCTGCTCGATGGCGTTTGCGATGCCCTCGCAGATTAGGTAAACTAAACAAGTTGCTTTTGGGCAACGCCACACATTGGGACGTAGTTCAACGGTAGAACTCCGGTTTTTGGTGCCGGCTGTTGGGGGTTCGAATCCCTCCGTCCCAGCCAAAGAAACCAGCCTCTCGAACGCATAGCCGATCGGGAGGCTTTTCTTGTGAGCAAGCGGAGGGATTCGAACCCGCAAGGGTGCGGAGCTGAGGAAACGCGAAGCGTTTTCCAGCGCAGCACGCAAGGAGCGAAGCGACGCAGCGGGGCGCGGCCGCCGAAAAGGCGGACGCGGAATCCCTCCGTCCCATATCAACCAAGAGCGCCTTACATCTAGAATTATCAGCCCAGTTCCGAAAAGCGAGCCGCATGCGACAACCATGTAGCCACAGGCCCCGGGAGAGCGGGGGCACCGGCTTAGGTTTATCGCGAGTTCCGCACGAACAGGAGGCCACTTAATGTGGCCTCCGTCGTGAGCAGGACTGTAGAGCAGGAAACCTAAGCCGGTGTCCCCGCTCTCCCGGGGCTGACGGAATTTAGTTATTCAGCATGCGGTCGAAGCTTCCCGAGTCGCCATCCCGATAGTCGGCGGTCATCAGAATCTCCTGCGGAATGCGTCCGCCCTCGCGCAGCACGTTGCGGAACTGCACGCGCGTGACCATGGGCAGATCTTTGATCGTCGCCGCCAGGTTCTGCGGCACGCCCTGGTTGGCAGCCGCGGGCTCGCACTCTCCGCCGGCCTTCACGCGACGCTTGTGCTCGGCGAGCATGGCGCGATACATACCGGCATGTAGGCGAATCTCAACGACATTGGCATTACGGGCCTGCTCGACAATGCGCGCACCCTCTCGGTCGATGTCGCCCACGTAGTAGACATAGTTAAAGCGATAGCCGATCTCGGCCAGATAATCGTCCAACGCATGCGAGACGCTCGCCTTGCAGCCACCGCCAAAGATCACGCCACCCACCTTGGTGCCAAAAAGCTTGGCGTGCTTGCGGCCGCGCAGGAGCTTGACGATCTCGTCATAGGTGTCCAGGTTCTCGACCATAATGAACGGCTTGTCGGCGCCCAGCGTAAAGAAACCCGTAAAGTGCACGGGGCGGTTGGGGGCGACCTTAATCGCCTGCATGCTGATGCCCTTTTCGGTCATACGCCGAATCAGGCGCTCGCCATGCTTGCCGTCAAAGGCCTTCTCATCGTTAAAAATCTGGTAGGCGCGCTGGCGACGCGAAGCGACCGGCGTGTCGGCGCCGCGATTCTGCTCTATCCAAGCCTGGATGATCGCAATCTCCTCGGCAATCTTGCGGTTGGACATCTCGTTGTGCTGAGTGCGCTGCGGAGCCTTTTTGCCGTCCTTACCCTCGACCTTAACAATTTGAGTCTGCTGCTCCTTGATCTTGGAGAGCGCCGTAGGCGTGGGAACGATCTTGAGCAGCTGCCTGCCCAGGACACGGGCCAGAGCAAACGCCGAAACCTCGCCATGAGCGGGCGGCTCAGGCTGCTGGGCGGTCGCATCGTTTGCAGTCGGTTTGGGCTGCGCCTGGGATTTGCGCTTGGAATCTACCTGAGCTTTGCGCTCTTGCTTTGGCGCGGACGGACCCTTTTGCGAGCGCTCGGGCTTGTCCCCCCTCGCCGGCTGGCGCCTGGGCTGTTCCACCGGAGTCTCAGCCTTCGCATTCTTGTTTTGCGTCGCCTTCTCGGCCGCGGCCTCGGCATTTGAGCCACGGCCGCCACGATGACGGCGGCGGGGCTTGCTTGAGGCGCTCTCCCCCACCTGCTTATCAGCGGACTGTTGAGCTTTGACCTCGGTGTCAGCCGCAGGCTGCGACTCGGAAGGCTGCTGCTCGCGAGCCGCCGGCTCAACGGTTTTCTCGGTTTGTTTGGCCTTCTCAGCCTGAGCGGTCGAAGCCGGCTCGCCCTTCTCCTGACGCTTTACGGGATACGCGCGTCCCGCAAAACCGCGGCCGGGACGGCACGAAGCCGGAGCTCTCTTGGCAGACTCCTCAGCATCGTCTGCAACCTCGGAAGGCTCTTCAACCTCATGCGCGACATCCCGCTGCGCAGCCTTAAAGTGAGCACCGCGACAACGCTTGGGCTCTTGGACCTTCACGGGCTTTTGCTCCTGCGCGGGCTTCTGCGACTCGACAGCAACCTCGGTCTCAACAGCCTCGGTATCGAGCTCATCCTTTTGAGCAACGGCGCGACGGAAGCGCTCCTGCTGGGCACGGCGCTGTGCATCGCGTTTGCCACCCCCGCCAAAACCGCCGCGGCCGGCCTTGGCCGTAAAGGCGCGAACGACGCTCTCGTCAAGCAGCTCGTCGGTATCGACATGCTCGCGCGGAGCCGTTTCCACCGAAGCGGGCGCCTCGACAACGTCCTCGACGGTCTCTTCGGCAACCTCGACGGGCTGCTCCTGGGCATCGTTAATCTCGACATTAATGGTGTAAAAGGCAGGGCGGCCGTTAATGCCGCTGCCCTCGATCTTGGTAACGATCTTTGCCGCGATGAGTTCGTCGCGCATCGCCTTGGTGTCGCATTCCTTATCGACGGAGCGGAAAATCTGCGCCAGCGCGCTCGACTTGATCTTGAGTGCCTTGCGGCAGAGCAGGTCGTAGGCAACCAGCTTGGCGCGCTCGGCAGAAAGCGACGTCTGGCTGCTCAGACGCTCAGCCAGGGCATCGACATTATTTTGGTTATCGGAATATACCGTCTTGGCCACGGGGCCCCTTTCATATGTACACATATACGTTTATATGGTACAACGCGCGAGCCTATCCACGCAAAACATCTGCGAGGACGCCCTTGCATCACCCGTTCTCGCAAGAAAAAAGACCGAGTCCGCGTCGTTGCGGACCCGGTCTTTCCGAGTCATATGGATGGAACGGTTAGTCCATCAAGCTGACTAGGCCTTGGCAGCCTCGGCGTCGGCGGGAGCCTCGGCAGCAGCGGCGCGGCCATACTCGGCCTTGCCCATCTCGGACCACTCGGGCTCCTCGTCGGGCATGGAACCGGCCTCCTTGCCGAAGAACTCCTTGAGGCAGTTGACGGCAACGATGAGGCCCAGGACCATCAGCAGGACGGCGAAGACGAGCTGCAGGCCCTTGGTAGCGGCGACGGAGACAGCGGCCGTGGTGGCGGTAGCCGGGATGGTACCGAAGAAGCCGTAGGCCTGGACGGCGGTCATGCAGCCCATGGCGCTCTGGACCAGCGAGGTGAAGGTGCAGCAGAGCAGGAAGGCGACGGGCACGTAAAGCATCCAACCCTTGCGGCCGGTGCACTTGCAGAACACGGCGAGGGTGATCATGGTCATGCCGCCGAGCAGCTGGTTAGAAGCACCAAAGAGCGGCCAGATGTTGGCATAGCCACCAAAGGCGAGGGCGAGACCGGGAAGCAGGGTAACGACCGTGGCGAACCAGGGGTTGCCGAGGACCCTCATGTAGCCGGCCTTGGACTCGATGGCCAGGGCGTCGTTGGTCTGGGCAAAGAACTCGGAGAACGAGGTGCGAGCGATGCGGGCGACGGCATCGAGCGAGGTCAGGGCCAGAGCGGAAACGTTCATGGTCATGAATACGGTTGCGAGCGTGCCGTCAACACCGAAGGCCTGCATACCGCGGGAGATGCCGGCGGCGAAGATCTGGAACGGGGTGGAAGCGACACCGGCGTTGAGGGCGCCGGTACCGGCGGTGTTCATATCGGAGAACATGATGCCGGCGACGATGATGGCAAGGATGCCGACGAAGGACTCGACGATCATGGCGCCGTAACCGACCTTGACGGCGTCCTGCTCCTTCTCGACCTGCTTAGAAGAGGTGCCGGAAGAAACGAGGCTGTGGAAACCGGAGAGAGCACCGCAGGCAACGGAGACAAACAGGACCGGGAACATCATGCCAGAGGCAGTGGAGAAGCCGGTGAAGACCGGAGCGGTGATGGTGGCCTGACCGTTGACGCCCAGGACGACGATGCCGAGGACAGCGCAGACGATCATGACGATCATCATGATGGAAGTGAGGTAGTCACGCGGGGTCTTGAGCATCTGGATGGGCATAGCGCCAGCGAAGACCAGGTAGACCATGACGACGGCGAACCACTGGAACTTATCCAGGTAGACCGGGAACTGCATACCGACGGCGAACATGAGAACCATGAGGACCACGCCGGTGACGAACTCGGCAGCGCCGGTGAGGTTGAACTTCTTCTGGGCCCAACCAAAGGCGATAGCGACGAAGGTGAACAGGATGGAGATGGTACCAGCGCAGCCGGCGGCATAGGACTTGGTGAAGTCGATGGCACCGGTAGCGGCACCAGAAGCGTCAACGGCCGGGGTGAACATGAACGTCTTGCAGACCATGTCGGTGAAGGCGGCGATGACGATGATGCAGAACAGCCAGCAGAACAGCAGGAACAGGCGACGACCGGTCTTGCCGATGTACTTCTCGATGAGCTGAGCCAGGGACTTGCCGTTGTTCTTCATCGAGGCGTACAGGGCGCCAAAGTCGTGGACGGCGCCAAAGAAGATGCCGCCGACGAGGACCCAGAGCACGACGGGCAGCCAGCCAAAGGCCATGGCGACGATCGTACCCGTAACAGGGCCGGCACCGCAGATCGAGCTGAACTGGTGCGAGAACGCGGTGAAGGCGGAGACGGGCGAGAAGCTGTTGCCGTCCTTCATGCGCTTGGCCGGCGTGAGGGCCTCTTTGTCAACGCCCCACTTGTTGGCCAGCCATCGGCCATAGCCCAGATAGCCGCAAGCGAGCACCGCCGCGGCCACAACCATGAGCAAAACTCCGTTCATTACATTTCCTCCTCTAAAAAGAACTTCCCAGACATAAAAAATGAGGGCCGTCGGTTGCGCTCGACGGCCCTCATCTTCATCAGCCGCCCGTTATCGTACGGGCTAGCTGTATGTGCTAACCCGCATCAGATAATTACTACGCTGATAATGTTTAGCTGATGCGTGAACATGTCTAAGAAATCCTCTTCGATCATGATGTGAACGATCCGTGCGTGTTCACATCCCCCAGTGGTTGAAAAGGAGTATGAAACTTTAGTTACCTAAAGTCAACGCAAATATGTAATGAATTTTCAGCTTTTTTTGAATTTCTTGGTATAAAACGCCACTGACCTCGGACTTTACCCGACAAAAGTTTTTGCATGAGAGTTGCCCCTCGGGAGCGGGCGGGCGTATACAAGGTTTCCTGCTCTACAGTCCTGCTCGCACGGAGAGCACATTAAGTGCTCTCCGGCTCGTGCGGAACTC
>CAJKZP010000015.1:0-25682 GCA_905204415.1 uncultured Collinsella sp.
CGACCACGGTGGCTGGACCGCGACGGCAGTCGCCGGCAGCCCAAACGCCCTCGACGCCGGTGGAGGTGGCGGCAAGACGGCCGCGACGGTCGTGCTCGACGCCCGCGGCATCGTACAGGCTGGCATCGATGCCCTCGCCCACGGCGCAGATCACCGTGGTGGCGGAAAGCTCGACGGTCTCGCCCGTGGCGACGGGGCTGCGACGGCCGCTTGCATCCGGCTCGCCAAGCTCCATAACGTCGCAGGTCAGCACGGCGCCGTTAAGCGCCTTGGGGGCCAGCAGCTCGCAGAACTCAACGCCGTCGGCAAGAGCAAGATCGAGCTCTTCCTCGTCGGCGGGCATCTGCTTCTTGGTGCGGCGATACACCAGGCGCACGTTCTTCACGCCGGCCAGGCGCTTGGCCACGCGGGCCGCGTCCATGGCGGTGTTGCCGGCGCCAATGACCACGACGTCCTCGCCCAGCTCGAGTTTCTCGCCCTTCTTGGCGGCCTCGAGGAACTCCAGCACATCGAGCTCGGCGCCCTCGCCCAAGCCCGCAGAGCCGGGCATCCAGGCACCGGTGGCCACGACCACGTCGGTAAAGCCCTGGGCCTTGAGCTCGTCGATGGACTCCACGCGGGCGTTGAGCTGCACCTTGGCACCAAAGGCCAGGCAGAGCTCTGCGTCGTGGGAGATATCGTCGCTCGCAATGCGGAACTCGGGGATCACGTGACGGACCACGCCGCCGAGAGAGCCGCGGGCCTCAAAGATGGTGACGGGCACGCCGGCACGCGTCAGGAAGAACGCCGTCGCCAGGCCGGCCGGGCCGCCGCCGATAACGGCAACGTTGCGCTCGCCGGTGTTGGCGATGGCCTGGGCGCGCAGCTTGGGCAGCACGGCCGTCATGGCCTCGCGGGCGGCCTTGAGCTTGCTGGCGCGAATCTGGGCACCCTCGGGCTCATAGAATGCACGCTCGCAGGCACGACCGCAGGGATGCGGGCAGATGGTGCCGGTAATGAACGGCAGGGCGTTGCGCTCGATGATGATGTTGAGCGCATCCTCGTAGCGGCCCTCGTCAACAGCCGCCAGATAGGCGGGAATGTCCTGCTGGATGGGGCAGCTCGTGCGGCACGGCGTGGTAAAGCAGTCGGAAAGCGGGCTCTTGCCGGCGACCTTGCGGTCGGGCAGCGGGCGCAGCGGCTTCTTGTAGAGCGGGTTGGTGAGCGAGTCAGCCTGGATCGCGGTCACGGCCTCGAGCGAGACGCCCGCGAACGGCTTGCCGTCCAGGTCGGTAAACTCGCCGGCCATCTGGCTAAAGCGCTCGTAGCCACCGGGCTTGAGCACGTCGGTCGCAAGGGTGACGGGCCAAATGCCGGCATCGTACAGGGCGCGGATGTTGTAGACCGTGGCACCGCCGGAGTAACTGATGCGCAGCTTGCCATCGAACTGCTCGGTAATGCGGCGGGCGGCCTCGATGGTCAGCGAGAACAGCGAACGGCCGGACATGTACATCTCGGTGGAGGGCAGCTCGTTCCTCGTCACGTCGACGGGGAACGTGTTGGTCAGCTTGACGCCAAACTCCAAGCCGCGCTCGGCGCACAGGGCAATCAGGCGCTCGAACATAGGCACGGCGTCGGCCCACTGCAGGTCCTCGCGGAAGTGCATATCATCGAAGACGATGTAGTCAAAGCCCAGCTCGTTCAGACGCTGGCGGGCAAACTCATAGCCCAGCAGCGTGGGGTTGCACTTGATGTAGGTGTTGAGGCCCTTCTCGGTGATCAGATAGGTCGCGATGCGCTCGATCTCCGCCGGCGGGCAGCCATGCAGCGTGGACTCGGTAATGGAGTTGGAGACGCGCGCCGGGATGGACTCGACAAACGCGGCGTCGACATGCTCAAACTTGTCCAGGTTGGCGAGCGCCCATGCGCGGCACTCGTTCCAAACCTCGGAGCCGCTGGCGTCCTTCATGCCCTCGATGTAGGCGTCGACCTTGGGGCTCTTGATGCCCTCCAGGTCATAACCCACGGACATGTTAAAGACAAAACCGTCCGGGCTGCCCAGGCCGTACTCGCGAGCGATCAGGTGGCAGGCAAACCATGCCTTCACGTACTCGGCAAAGGCCTGCGGAACCTCGAGCTCGGTCGACCACTCGCAGTTGTAGCACTCGTCCTGCGCCACGATGCAGGGTTTGTTCACACACTTGGAGAGCTCCTCGCCGTCCATAACCTGGACGGTCTTGAGCTCAAAGAAGCGGGAACCGGCCACGTAGGATGCCACGATGTTCTGGGCAAGCTGCGTATTGGGACCGGCGGCCGGGCCAAAGGGAGTCTCGATGCGCTCGTCAAAAATGGGAAGCGCGCCCTCCTGGTTGGTCGTGACCATCTTACGCACGCCAAAGATGGCGTCCTGGGTCTTGTGCTCCTCGATGATCCAGTTCATCAGCTGCGAAAACGGGATCGGCCTCATGATGTCGCTCATAATGAGCTCCTCTCTGTAACGCCCGGCGAGACCGCGCGGCGGGCGCAAATACGGTGTAGCGCTAGCACAGCGCCGGCGACCCCGCGGAGGCCGCCTATGCGCGCGCCGGATGCGGCGAAACATCCGGCGCGCGTGAATCTACTTGTAATTAGTAGGCGCGATCGTTGAGCGTGCTCCAGAGCTTCTTGGACTCAGCCATGGTCCACGCGTTGATCTTTTCCTCATCAATGCCAACGAACTCGCGATCCTTGTACAGGACGCGGCCGTTGATGATGGTGGTGCGGCAGTTTTTGCCCATCATGCCAAAGAGCATGTGGCCGTCGATGTTCTCCTCGCTCAGCGGCGTAAAGGGCTTGTAGTCCATGACGATAACGTCGGCGGCAGCGCCGGCCTCGAGCACACCGAGCTTGCGATCGAAGTACTTGCTCGCCATCTTGGCGTTGTTCTCGAACAGCATCGTCATGGCCTCGCACCAGCCCACGTTGGGCATGGCGGCGTTGTGACGCTGAATGATCAGGAAGACCTTGAGGCTCTCGAGCATATCGTGGGTGTAAGCGTCGGTACCCATGCACACAGGGATGCCGCGGCGGAAGAACTCGAGCACGGGGGCGCAGCCTACGGCGTTGCCCATATTGGATTCGGGGTTGTTGACGAGCCAGGTGCCGGACTCCTTGACGATATCCATCTCGGCAGGCGTCACGTGGATGCAGTGGCCCAGCATGGTGTCGGGACCCAGCAGGTTGTGCTGCAGCAGGCGCTCGACCGGGCTGATGCCACCGCGGTTGAGGCGGGAATCCCACACGTCATTCATGCCCTCGCACACATGGATGTGGAAGCCGGTCAGGCCGTTGTTGGCCTCGGCCATCTTGTCCATGGTCTCGTCCGACAGCGTAAAGGTGGCGTGACCGCCAAACATGGCGGCGATCATATGGTTGTCGTTATCGCGACGCTCCTTGGCGGCCCACTGGGCAAACTCAGCGTTCTCGGCAATGGCCTGGTCGCATTTTTCCTGGCCGCGGCGATCGGAGACCTCGTAGCACAGGCACGAACGCATGCCCAGCTCCTGAGCTGCGTCCTTAATGGTAAAGAGGCTACCCGGGATCTCGCAGAAGCTCGCATGGTGATCGAAGATCGTGGTGACGCCATCGCGAATGGAGTCCAAAATCGTGGCATAGGCGCTTGCCTTGGTGCCGTCGAGCGTCAGGTTGTCGTCGATCTTCCACCACTGCTGCTCAAGATTCTCCAGGAAGTTGGTGGGATTGCAGCCCTTAATGGCAAGGCCGCGCGCCAGACCCGAGTAGATGTGGGTGTGGCAGTTGATGAGTCCGGGCATGATGAGGTTGCCCTGGGCGTCGACGTACTCGGCATCCGGGTACTTGGCCTTGAGCTCGCACTCGGGGCCCACTTCGACGATCGTATCTCCGTCAATGGCGACCGCACCGTTTGGAATGAACGGGGTCTGAGCGTTGCGGGTAAAGACGGAACCGTTAGCGACCAGAAGCATGGATGCTCCCTTCAACATCAGGGGCGGGGTTTGACACCTCTGACATGGCGGAGTGCGAAGCGCCGGCCTACACCGGAAACGGGCCCTCTCCCGTCAACGCTTCACCAAAGGGACAAACCCTTTGAAGTGCGGCTTGACGCCGCATGACGTCGGCGGACGAGGCGATGCGTCCGCCGACGAATAGCACCGAATTGGTTACTTCTTGCTCTCGGGCAAGACCAGATCCACGGCAGCGTCCTTGGCAGCATCGATGTGCTGAGCCACGACCGGCGTCTGCGGAAGGATCAGGTTAAGGACAATGGCCATGATGGCGGTGGGGGTTACGGCATTGGAGCCGATGACGGTGGACACCCAGGCGGGCATACCCTCTCCGGCAAGGCAACCGCTGGCCATCCAGATACCCAGGCCAAAGACGACGGAGGTACCGACGATGGTGGTAGTGCGCTGCGTGAGGCCCTCGCGGGTGAACATGCGCACGCCGTTCATGGTGATGGTGCCAAAGACGCCGACGGTCGCGCCGCCGATGACGGGCTGCGGGATAGCGGAAAGGACGGCAGAGAGCTGCGGAAACAGACCGGCGATGGCAAAGACGGCCGCGATGATCACAAAGACCCACTTGTTGACGACCTTGTTGGAGCAGATGATGCCCACGTTCTGGCCAAGGGCGCTGGTGGGAAGACCGCCCAGCAGGCCGCCGACCATAGAAGTGAGGCCCTGGGACACGATAGCGCCGGAGAGCTCGCGCTCGGTGGGCATACGGTCGATGGAGCCCAGGCAGGCGGCGGAGACGTCACCGATAACCTGGATGGCAACCATGGGGAACACGACGGCGAGGGTAATGCAGACCTCGGGATCAAACTCGAGCGCATAGGGCATGAGCTTGGGAAGGGCGAAGACCTGAGCGGTGGCGACGCTGGAGAAGTCGATCATGCCAAAGGGGATCGAAACGATCATGCCAACGATCATGCCAAAGAACACGGATCCCAACTTGAGCGTGCCCTTGCCAAAGTTGGCGAGCGCAAAGACCACGGCGAAGGTGATAAGAGCGACGCACCAGGCCTGCGGAGTGCCCCACAGCGGCGTACCCATACCGCCGGCCATATACTTGACGGCCGTGGGATACAGCGAAACGCCGATGGAGAAGATGACCGTACCGGTCACGACGGGCGGGAACAGCCACTTGATCTTGCTGTAGGCCAGACCAAAGAGGACCGCGACGGCGCCGCCGACGATCTCGCCGCCCAGCAGCGCACCAAAGCTAAAGCCCGAGGCACCCATGGCCTGCAGGGCCGGCAGGAACGCGAACGAAACGCCCATGACGATGGGCAGGCCGCCGCCGATGCGACGGAAGGGAGCGAAGGCCTGAAGGGCCGTGTCGATCGCCGAAAGAATGAGCGCGACCTGGATGATGTCGGTGCTTTGTTGGCTATTAAAGCCGTAGACGCCGGCCATGATGACCGCCGGGGTAATGATGCCGGCAAACGATGCCAGTACGTGCTGAAGGGCACACGGGATCATTTCCTTAACGGGAGGCATGCCTTCGCGAGTGAACAGGGCTTCAGTGCCGTTCGTAACCGTCTCCTGGGTCATTTGACCACCAATCCTCGAAGTAGTTGTTTTCGCATCTAACGCTCTATTGTGACGCAGTGCGGGGTTGAGGTTGTGCCTTCATTGCATATCGTATTAAAGATGATTCTCATTCTCAATAATAATTTTTTGTTATCAGACTATTCTTCAGCTGAAATAACGCATTTCCGCAGGTCAGGAAAGTGTCTGATCAAAATAACATCTAACTTTTCTTTTGGTCAACCGTTTACCGCTAAATTCCTACCGTTCGTCTGCATTACACAATGTACCTGCGGATATACGAGATGATGGGCAGCGTGTTACCATGAGAAAAAATTGTTATGAACATTTCCGATTTCACCCAAAGGAGTTGTCCGTGAACGAGACCGTACGTCGCTTTTTGCCGATGGTCGATTTTCTGGAGCAGATACTCGGCAAAAACAGCGAAATCGTGTTGCACGATTTCTCGGATCCCGACCACGCCATCGTCGATATTCGCAACGGCGTCGTGAGCGGCCGCAAGGTCGGCGGTCCCGCCACCGATCTGGCACTCAAGATCATGCACGACCCCAAGTATCGCGACCTGCCGTTTATTACGGGCTACGAGGGGCGCGGTGCCGGAGGCAAGACGCTGGAGTCCGCGACGTACTTTATCCGCGAGAATGACGAGATCGTCGGTATGCTCTGCGTCAACACCGACCTCTCGACCGTGCGCTCCATCAACGCCATGGCGCAGCAGCTCATGGCGTGCTTCGACGCAGCGCCGACGCGCACGGAGCCCGCCCCTATCGAGGTCGAAAGCCTTTCGGAGTCCACACAGGAGCTCATCGACCGCAGCATTGCCGAGTTGCTGAGCGCGCGCGGGCTGGATGTAGCGTCGCTTGGTCAGAGCGACCGCGTGGATGTCATTCGCCACCTCAACGGCAACGGGGTGTTCATGCTCAAGGGCGCCGTGGCCTGCGCCGCCACCGCGCTGGGCATCTCGGAGCCCAGCGTCTACCGCTACCTGCAAAAAGTTCGCAAGGAGGGCTAACCCACCGATCCCTTGGGGACGGAGGAAAACGGATCATTTTTGTCGCATCGCTTGACAAAAGACCCTACAGCTCGCACGCGCTGCAGGGTCTTTTTGCATGTCATGTTTAGTTGTTGCCAACGCCTTAGAGGGCGGCGACGACCTCGATCTCGACCAGACCGCCAGCCGGAAGGGCGGCAACCTGGAAGGCGCTGCGCGCGGGGAACGGGGCCTCAAACTTGGAGGCGTAGATCTCGTTCACGGCGGCAAAGTCGGCGATGTCGGCCAGGTAGACCGTAGTCTTGACGACATCGGCAAAGGTGGCGCCGGCAGCGGCCAGCAGGGCCTCGACGTTGGCGAGGGACTGCTTGGCCTGGGCCTCGACGCCCTCGGGCATCTTGCCGGTTGCGGGGTCGATGCCCAGCTGGCCGGACAGGAACACCATGTTGCCGGCCTGGATACCGGGGGAATACGGGCCGATGGCTGCGGGTGCGTTATCGGAAGACACGACGGTCTTGCTCATGTTTTTCTCCTTACGATCAGTTGAGAAAGCGTGAGCGCGGCGTTCACACCGGGAGGCACAGTTCGGTCTGAACACCGCGCTTGATTGGGATAGTACTCAAGGTTTCTGTTTGATGCAAGAATATTATCAGCTTGCGAGAATATTTTATCGCCCAACGGTTTCCCCGAACCGCTGAACGGTTCTCCACGGGGTCAGCCAGCCCAAGCTGCTGACGACTTTATCCCGCTTGGAGCACGGGCATCGCCTGCCGCAACGGCACCACTATACTTTTGAATATCTGAGCATTTTGAAAGGCAGGATATGACCGCAACCGCCAGCCGAACCACCAACCGCAGGCCCGAGCTTTTGGCCCCCGCCGGAGGCCCGGAGCCCTTTGCCGCCGCACTCGCCGCGGGGGCAGACGCCATCTATTGCGGCATGGGCAGCTTCAACGCCCGCCGCAAGGCAACGAACTTTACCGACGAGGCCTTTGAGCAGGCCTGCCGTGCCGCACACCTGGCCGGCTCGCGGGTCTACGTCACGGTCAACATCGTCATCAAGCAGTCCGAGATGAGCGATGCACTGCAGCTCATCCATCGCTGCTCCACGCTGGGCGCCGACGCCTTCATCATCCAGGACTGGGGCCTGTTCTTTGAAGTCAAGCGCACGATGCCCGGCATCGAGACGCACATCTCAACCCAAGCAAACATCCACGACGACCGCGGAACCCTTTGGTGCCGTGAGCAGGGCGCCGACCGCGTGACCCTCTCGCGCGAGCTTTCCATCGACGAGATTGCCACCATTCACGACGCTGCACCCGATGTTGACCTTGAGGTCTTTAGCCACGGCGCCATCTGCTTTTGCTACTCGGGTCTGTGCCTGCTGTCGAGCTTTGCCATGGCGGGTCGCTCGGCCAACCGCGGCATGTGCGCTCAGCCCTGTCGCCTGCCTTACGAGCTGATCGACGAGAATGGCCGCTCGCTCTCCCCTGCCGGTCGCGAGCGCGCGCTGTGCCCGCGCGACACCAACACGTCGCAGCTTGTTCGCCGTCTGTATGACGCCGGCGCCGCATCGCTCAAGCTCGAGGGCCGCATGAAGGCTCCCGATTACGTGTACTCCATCGTCGATGTGTACCGTCACCAGATTGACGATATGCTGGCCGATGTTTCGACCTCTAAGGATGAGGAAGCCGCCCGCCAACGCCAGCTCAAGCGCTGCTTTAACCGCGACTTTACGCACGCCTATCAGGACGGCACCTCGGGCGACGAGATGATGAGCTACGAGCGTTCCAACAACCGCGGCCAGATTGTGGGCACGGTGCTGGGCAGCCGCCTGGCCAACCGCGACGTGCGAGGGCTCCCGACGACCGCCGTCGCCGCGCTGCCATCGCCCGCATCGAGCTGTTTGAGCCCGTCGGAAAGGGCGACCTGCTGGAGCTTCGCCACGACGATGAGTTCGACCAGTTCCTGACCACCATTGCCGCCGATGATGCCGCTGCCGGCGACATCATCGAGTGCCGCGTGCCTCGCAGCATGCCCGAGGGCTGCCGCGTGCGCGTGATTCGAAGCCAGCGCGCCATTGACGCTGCCGGCGCCGCGCTCAAGCGCGATGTGCTGCGCCGCCGCGCCGTAGACGTGTCCGTCGTGGCGCGTCTGGGTGAGCCGTTTACCGTTACGCTCACCTGCTGCGACGACCCTTCGCTTACGGCCACCGCCACCGGCTTTACCGTCGAGGCCGCCAAGACCCGCGCCGTCGAGGCATCCGATCTGGTTGAGCACGTCGGGCGCATGGGCTCCTCTCCCTTTGAGGCCGCAAGCTTTGACGTTTCGCTCGACGCCGGCTGCGGTATGGGCTTTTCCGCCGTGCACAAGGTGCGCGCCGCCGCTTGTAAGGCGCTGGAAGAGGCCATTCTGGCACCGTACGAGGAGCGCGCGAAAACGCTCGAGATTCCGTTGCTCGACAAATGTACGCGCGCCATGCCCGAGCATTACCGCGATGAGCCGCAGATCTGCGCCGCCGTCACCACGCTCGAAGCCGCCGAGGCGGCTCGCGCCGAGGGCGCCGCGCGCATCTATATGACCACCGACGCGCTCGAGGCTGTCGGACTCTCCCCTGCCGATGCATTTGAGCAGGGTATCGTGCCCGTACTCGACGAGGTCTGCCGCGCCGTCGACCACGAGCGCGTCGATCCTTGGATCAATGCCGGAGCCACCGTCGCCGTCGGCAATATCTCCGAGCTCGCCGTAGCCGCGCATGCCGGCGCCACGGCCGAGATTCGCTCTTGCCTGCCGGTGCACAACATACCCTGCATGGAGGCGCTTGCCGAGCGCGGAGCCGGCGCATTTTGGCTCTCGCCCGAGATCACGCTCGACGAGATTGCCTCGCTCGGCGCCGCCGCGCCCGCGGCTCTGGGCATCACCGTCTTTGGCCGTCCGCGCGTTATGACGAGCGAACACTGCATTCTGCAGGTTGCCAACGGCTGCATCCACGATTGTGTCAACTGCCGTCTGCGTGCCCGCAAGCTCTCGCTCAAGAATATCGACGGAAAGGTCATGCCCGTCCGCACCGACATCCACGGCCGCTCTCGCCTGTACGATGCCTACCCCATCGACCTCACGCCGCAGGTTCCTCAGCTGCTCGATGCCGGTGTGCGTCGTCTCATGGTTGACGGAACGTTGCTCGAGACGGATGAGGTGGGCCGTGCCGTCGCCCGCGTCCGTCGTGCCGTCGAAGCGGCGCAGGCGGGCCGTAAGCCCGCCGCCCGTCTGCGCGGGGCGACCTCGGGCTGCATGTTTGTGGGAATCAGCTAACCGAAAGGCTTACACGTGAACGAAGAACCTCAAGTCCTCTACTGCGACGCCTGGCTCATGGCCATCGACAAGCCCGCCGGCATGATCGTCCACGGCGACGGCACCGGCGAGCGCACGCTCACCGACTACGCCAGCGACCTGCTGCTGGCGATGGGCGACGGCTTTGCCGCGACCGACATGCAGCCGCTCAACCGCCTGGACCGCGACACCACCGGCGTGGTGTTGTTCTCGCTCGACAAGCAGACGCAGCCCGCCTTTGACCAGATGGTGATCGACCACGCTTTCGAAAAGCACTATCTGGCGCTCGCCGAAGGCAAAATCGACTGGAACGAAAAGCTCATCGACAAGCCCATCGCCCGCGACCGTCACGACAGCCGCAAGATGCGCGTCGGCGCCAGCGGCAAGCCGTCTCAGACGCGCGTGAAGGTGCTCAAGCGTCTTAAGAGCCGTCGTGGCCTGCCCACGCGCTCGTATATCGATGTCGAGCTGCTCACCGGCCGCAAGCATCAGATTCGCGTGCACCTGGCCAGCGAGCATCACCCCCTGGTTGGCGACGACCTGTACGGCACTGCTCGCCCCTGTGGATTGATGCTCCACGCCCACAGCGTGTCCTTTACGCATCCCGTTACCGGCGAGCACATCCACATCGAAGCCCCCTGCCCCTGGGAGCCTTAAACCACCACAATGGGGACAGGCACCTTTGTGGTGGTTTTGACGCAATGGCTTAGCCGCGGTCCCAAAACGTCTCGATCTGTAACAGTTAGAACCCATTTTCCGGTCTATCTGTTACAGATCGAGACACTCAAATCCCCTCAAGGGAAAATCTCAATCTGTAACAGTAACTCGGCAAAATCCGTCCCAGATGTTACAGATTGAGACAAAGGGACGGCGCGGTTCGGAAGTATCTCAATCTGTAACACCTAGCCTACTTTTAACGGTCCAGTTGTTACAGACTTAAACAAGCCGGCAGACAACGAAATCGGCAACGCCCGTGATGGACGTTGCCGCTTTTCTATTGGGAAAACTACTCGGTTTTCGTTACTAACCACCACAATGGGGACAGGCACCTTTGCGGTGGTTTTGGCCTTAACCTGCCTCTGCTTGCTAGACCGTGATGACGTTGTCCATTGCCCGGTACTTGGCGGGGACCTCGCCTGCGGTAATAATCGTTGCGTCGCGGAAGTCCGCAAACTTGACGGGCGCCACCATGCCAAATTTGCTGGCGTCCGAGATTACGAAGCGCTTGGCCGTATGGCGCATCGAGATGCGCTTTACTTGCGCCTCCTCGATATCTGGCGCCGTGAAGCCCTGCTCGGCAGCAATGCCGTTAGAACCCCAAAAGCCACAGTTGAAGTTGTAGTGGTCTAGGGTTGCCAAGGCATCGGGGCCAACGAGCGCCTCGGTCTCGGGCTTGAGCTCGCCACCCAACACCACGGTGCGCATGCCGCGCAAAGCGAGATGCTGAGCATGGAGCACGGAGTCGGTCACGTAGGTGACACCTTCAAGGTGTGGAAGATGCTCGATGAGCTTGAGCGTCGTCGAGCCCGAGTCGATGTATACAAAGCTCTCGGGCTCCAGAAGCGCCGCCGCACGGGCGCAGATACGCTCCTTGTCGTCGTTATGGAGGTCGCTGCGCTCATTGAGCGTTAGGTCGCGCGTCACGTGCGCGCGTTCAAGACTCGTCGCTCCGCCGTGGACCTTGGCGATGCGGTGCGCTCGATCGAGCGTCTGCAGGTCGCGCCGAATGGTAGACGCCGTCACGCCCAGGGTATCGGCAAGCTCTGGCACAGTAACCGAGCCAGCCTGCTGCACCATCGACACAATCGCGTTGAGCCTATCTTCCGCAAGCATCGCCTACTCCTCCTCGGGGTACACGACTCCCCAGTCGGCGCGGAGCTTGGTCATAAGCTCCATAACATCATAAGCATAATCCAGCAGCTCGCGCTTGGAGTCGTTGCCGGCAACCGCCTTCTCGAGGTCGGCCATCTCGTAGCACAGGGCATAAGCCTCGGTGCCGGCGTGGACCTCCTCGCGGTGGCCGTCCGCAGTCCACACAATGGTCGCGTGATCGGCACGCGGATACTCGTTGACCTCGATATAGCACTTGTCAAAGCTGATAACCGAGCGCTTGGGCTGCTTGGAGTGAAGCGTAAGACTCACAACACCCAGCTGCTGCTCGGCATTACGGCAGACGATGCCGCCCGCAACGTCAACGCCGGTCTCACAGGTGTTGCCCAGCGAAACGACCTCAGCGGGCTGGCTTGCCATAAAGAGGCGCATAACGGACAGAGCATAGACGCCAATGTCGAGCATGGCACCGCCAGCAAGGTTGCGATTGTAGAAACGGTTGGTCAGATCGCCGTACTCCTTGTAGCTGCCAAAGTTGAGCTGAGCGAGGTTCATGCGGCCAAACTCAGCGGCATCCATGCGGCGGCGCAGCTCTTGATATAAGGGCATGTGGAGCACCGTTGTAGCGTCCATAAGGACCACGTTATGCTCGTCGGCAATGGCACGTGCCTCGTCGAGCTCGGCGGAGTTGAGGGTAATGGCCTTTTCGCAGAGCACGTGCTTGCCAGCTGACAGGGCGGCGCGCAGGTAGGTGATATGCGTGTTATGCGGAGTGGTGATATAGATCGCGTCGATGTTAGGGTCGGCATAGAGGTCCTCGGCCGTTTCATAGACCTTCTCGATGCCATACTGCTCGGCAAAAGCTTGAGCCTTTGACAGCGTGCGATTAGCGACGCCCGCAAGCTTGCGACCGGCAAGAGCGAGAGACTGGGCCATCTGGTTGGCGATAACGCCGCACCCAATCACAGCCCAACGAAGCTCGGGAGCCGTAAAGATATCATCGGGGAATGGCTTGCCCTGGACCGAAGCGAACGCTGCCTTTGCAGCTGCCGCGGAGTCGAGTGGAGCCTGCTTGGAATCTGCCATATGTGCCTCCTGAATCATGGAGCGTCTAACATTTCTGACTTCTCTATATTCGCACAAATGCGCGTGTATGTGCGTGCTTCTGCGTGTATTACCGCTAAATGGTCAAAATTCAGCAGAAGACAGCACATATACAAGCATAGTCACGCAATCCTACGCACGTAACTACGCACAGATGCGCATCACCTGATCCCTTGGGGACGGAGGAAAACGGATCATCTTTTACGCGGATAGCTGTGATAATCCGTTAGGGACGGAGGAAAGCGGATCATTTGAGGCGTCGCGCCAGCCAGCAGTTGCCCTTTTAACCGTTGCCTCACCGAGTCCGCAACAACGCACAAGCTGACCGACTGTCACGCCAGCCTTTCGTGCGCGTATCATGATTGCACTACGTTGATTTTTATCGAGTGCCTTAATATCGCAGGCATCAAACGGGGCCGCGAGATGTCGAATAAGCCTCATCGCATCTTCGTCTGAAAGCTTTTCACGCATTCCATAAGTTATTGAATCTAACTTCAGGACATCGTAAAGATGCCTTAGGTATGCGCGCTGATCAACACACAGCGAAGACAGTTCTTGAACTCGGCACATATCGCAGAACGCAAATTCATCATGCCCCAATACAAACGCATTCAGGCTCGACCATCGATATCCAAGAATGGAACCACCATACGCCCTGGCGGGGTTTAGATGTACATAATCGATTGCAGTAAGAAAATGACTGTCATCTAAGACGGGAGTGCTGTAAAAGCGGTCCTGAAACAAATGGCCGACACGCTGGTGCCTTGTATTGAAATTAAGCACATAGGAGGATAGAGCCCGCTTCATTGAGGGAGACATGGCATCCGTTGGATCTTCCAATACAAGATGGAAGTGATTGGACATAAAACACCATGACAAAATCGAGATATCCGACTGGCGAAAACAATTTTTGAGACGAAGAAGCAATGCCATGCGATCGTCGTCATCTTCAAAAATGAGCTGATGAGCATTGCCTCTAGCGGTTACATGATATAGCCCGGTGGATGACTTTTGACGTGGCTGACGGGACATCTTGGCTCCTTTCGCTGAACGATTTAACGGCGGGCAGTAGCCAATATGCGAAAGTGCCAAACATGCAAGCCCATGAAAGGTATTACCCGTTTGAAAAGAACCCCATTCCAAATCATGCAAAATGATCCCTTGGGGACGGAGGAAAACGGATCACCGACACCCTTGCGGACGGCAATGATCCGTTTTCCTCCGTCCCCAAGGGATCAGTAGGGATAGAAAAAAGGCCCGGGTGCCGTGGGGCATCCGGGCCTTTGCTAGCAACTTGATGTTGCGGGCAGCTTAGAACTTGTGGCCGCACTTCTTGCAGACGCGCAGCTTGTTCTTGCCGTCCTTCTCGTGACCGACGCGGGTAACCTTACCGCACTCGGGGCAAACGAGATTGACGTTGGAGGCGTCGATGGGAGCCTCCTGCGAAACGATGCCGCCCTGCTGGTTGGCAGCGTTGGGCTTGACGGCCTTCTTGACGACCGAAACGCCCTCGACAACGACCTTGTTCTCGGCGGGGAGAGCACGCAGGACAACGCCCTGCTTGCCGCGATCCTTACCAGAGAGAACCTGGACCTTATCGCCCTTCTTGATATACATATATCTCCCCTAACTACAGGGTCTCGGGAGCGAGCGAGACGATCTTCATGTACTTCTTGTCACGAAGCTCGCGAGCGACGGGCCCGAAGATACGGGTGCCGACGGGCGAACCATCGTTGTTGATGACAACGCAGGCGTTCTCATCAAAGCGAATGTAGGAGCCATCCTTGCGGCGGATCTCCTTAACGGTGCGAACGACGACGCAACGGACAACGTCCTTCTTCTTGACGTTGGCGCCAGGGGTAGCCTCCTGGACAGCACCGATGAACACATCGCCGATGCCTGCATAACGACGCTTGGAACCGCCAAGCACCTTGATGCAGCGAATCTTGCGAGCGCCGGAGTTGTCGGCGACGTTCAGCATGGTTTGCATCTGAATCATGGTAGATGTTCCTCCGAACTAAGAACCGAAGAGAGGTGCGCAGCCTTTATACGGCCCGTGGTATGCAAGCCAGGCATACGCACATCTTCGGAAACGTACAAGTCGTAAGAGCGACTGCTTATTTAGCGCGCTCGACGACCTCGATGAGGCGCCAGCGCTTCATCTTGGACATAGGACGGGTCTCCATAACGCGGACGGTATCGCCCACGCCAGCCGTGCACTCCTCGTCGTGAGCGTGCAGCTTCTTGGAGCTGGTCATCATCTTGCCGTACTTGGGGTGACGCTTGCGCTCGGTGATGGTGACAACGATGGTCTTGGCACCGGAGACGGAGGTAACGACACCCGTACGGACCTTACGCGAGTTACGCGAATCAGTCATGTTCTCTCCTTAGGTCCTACTCGGCGACAGCGGACTTCTCCGCTGCGATCTCGCGGGCGCGCTGCTCCGTGAGGACGCGAGCGATGTCCTTCTTCACGGTGTTGACGCGAGCGGTGTTGTCCAGCTGGCTGGTGGCCATCTGGAAACGAAGGTTAAAGAGCTCGGCGCGCATTTCCTTCAGCTTCTCAACGAGCTGAGCGTCCGAGAGCTCACGAATCTCTGCGGGCTTCATTAGTTCTCCTCCTTGGCGGCGGCGGCGTCCTCAGCAGCCCACTTGGCCTCGAGAGCGGCCTCCTCAGCCATCTCCTTCTGGATGCGCTGCTCAGCGTTCTTGGCAGCAACAATCTTGGTCTTGATGGGAAGCTTGTGCTGTGCAAGACGCAGAGCCTCGCGAGCGACCTCCTCGGGCACGCCCTTGACCTCGAACATGATGCGGCCGGGCTTGACGACGGCCACCCACTCCTCGGGGTTACCCTTACCAGAACCCATGCGAGTCTCGGCAGGCTTCTTGGTGATGGGCTTATCGGGGAAGATCGTGATGTAGACACGACCGCCACGCTTCATGTAGCGGGTCATGGCAATACGAGCGGCCTCGATCTGACGGTTGGTGATCCAATGGGCCTCGAGAGCCTGGATACCAAACTCGCCGAAATGCAGCTCGGTATTACCCTTGGCCTGGCCCTTCATGGAGCCACGCTGCACCTTGCGGTGAAGAATACGCTTAGGGGCAAGCACTACTGACCCCTCCTCTCGGAGTTACGACGACGAGGACGGGAAGAGCCCTCGAGTGCAGGGTTGGGAACAGGCTGGCCCGGGAGCTTCTCGCCCAGGTAGATCCAGACCTTCACGCCGCAGGCACCCATGGTGGTGCTGGCGACAGCCGTGCCGTAGTCGATCTTGGCGCGGAGGGTGTGCAGAGGCACGCGACCCTCACGGTACCACTCACGACGGCCCATCTCGGCACCGCCGAGACGACCGGAGCACTGGATACGGATGCCCTTGGCGCCGGCCTTGCGGGCGGACTGGACAGCCTTGCGCATAGCGCGACGGAAGGCAACGCGGCCCTCGAGCTGCTCAGCGATGGACTGAGCAACGAGGTTGGCGTCGAGCTCGGGGCGCTTGATCTCGACAACGTCGACGGAGAGCTGGCCCTTGGAGACGCCAGCGACCTTCTCGAGCTCGGTGCGGAGGGTATCGATCTCGGCACCCTTCTTACCGATGACAACGCCGGGGCGAGCGGTGAGGATGATGACCTTCACCTTGTCGCCAGCGCGCTCGATCTCGACGCGGGAGACAGCTGCGCGGGAAAGACGCTTCTCGAGGTACTTGCGGATCTCGAGATCGTTACCGAGGGTCTTAGCGTAATCCTTCTCTGCGAACCAGCGGGAGCGCCAGTTCTCGGTGATGCCAAGACGGAAGCCGGTGGGGTAGACTTTCTGACCCATACAGCTTTACGCCTCCTTTCGAGGAGCAACGACGACGGTGATGTGGGAAGTACGCTTCAGAATGCGAGAAGCGGAACCCTTGGCGCGGGGACGGATGCGCTTAAGCGTCGGACCCTCGTCAACATAGGCAGCGGCGACAACCAGGTTGTCGGCACGCAGACCGTTGTTGTTCTCGGCGTTCGCAACGGCGGAACGGAGAACCTTCTCGACATCCACGGCGACGGCGCGGTCGCAGAAGTGGAGGATGTCGAAGGCCTGAGCGACAGGCTTGCGGCGGATCAGATCGACCACCAGGCGGGCCTTGCTGGGGGAAACACGCACGTACTTAGCGACGGCGCGAACCTCGGTGGCCTCAGTTTCAATAGACTTAGTTGCCATTTACGGTTAACCCCCTATTTGGCCTTGTGGCCACGGAACGTACGAGTCGGCGCGAACTCGCCGAGCTTGTGACCAACCATGGACTCGGTAACATACACGGGCACATGCTTGCGGCCGTCGTGGACGGCGATGGTGTGACCAACCATCTCGGGGAAGATGGTGGACGCGCGGGACCAGGTCTTCACGACGTCCTTCTTGCCAGCCTCGTTCATCGCGGTGATACGCGAGAGAAGGCGAGTCTCCACGAACGGGCCCTTTTTGAGACTTCTGCTCATAAGTGCTTTCTCCTAAAACTCGGTATCCGAAATTACTTCTTACGGCGACGAATGATGTGCTGGTTCGAGACCTTCTTCTTCTTGCGCGTACGAAGGCCCTTCGTCGGCTTACCCCAGGGGGTAACAGAGGGACGACCAGAGGTGTGGTTCTTGCCCTCGCCACCGCCGTGCGGGTGGTCGACAGGGTTCATGACGGTACCGCGGACGGTCGGGCGCACGTTCATGTGACGCTTACGGCCGGCCTTGCCGATGACGATGTTGGAGTGATCGGCGTTGCCGACCTCACCGACGGTGGCGCGGCAGGTAACGAGGATGCGGCGCATCTCGGAGGAAGGCATACGGACGATAGCGTACTTGCCCTCCTTACCCATCAGCTGGCAGGAGTTACCGGCGGAACGGGCGATAGCAGCGCCCTTGCCCGGCTGGAACTCGACGGCGTGGATGAGCGTACCGACGGGGATGTCGGCGAGGGGCAGAGCGTTGCCCGGCTTGATGTCGGCGTCAGAACCGGACATGACGGTCTGACCGACCTCGAGGCCCTTGGGGGCCAGGATGTAGCGCTTCTCACCGTCAGCGTAGTGCAGCAGAGCGATGCGAGCGGAACGGTTCGGATCGTACTCGATCGTGGCAACCTTGGCGGGCACGCCGTCCTTGTTGCGCTTGAAGTCGATCACGCGGTAACGACGCTTTACGCCGCCGCCCTGGTGGCGGGTGGTGATGCGGCCGTTGTTGTTACGACCGGCCTTCTTGGGCAGGGGCTCGAGAAGAGACTTCTCGGGCTTGGTGCAGGTGATCTCGGAGAAGTCGGAGATCGTCTGCCAACGCCTACCAGCGGAGGTCGGCTTAAGGTGCTTTACAGCCATTACAATCCCTTTCAATAGGAATCCGTTAGCCATCGCAGACAGGGATTCGAGGTTCTGCCTCGGGTGCGATGACACCGGACGTATACACGGCTCCGGGCGTGTCCATTTTATACGCCCAAAACCTTGAGCTCTCGCCTCCCCTATTTGGGAGGCATGAGCTCACTCAACAGCAGCGAGTCTTAGGCCTGGTTGCCAAAGACCTCGATGGTGTCGCCCTCGGCCAGCGTGACGATGGCCTTCTTCCAAGAACGGGTCTTGCCGGCGACATAGCGCACGCGCTTGGTCTTGGGCTTGACCGTCAGGGTGTTCACGCGAACGACCTTGACGCCGAAGATCTCCTCGACAGCGTCCTTGATCTGATACTTGTTAGCATCCTTGGCGACCTCGAACGTGTACTTGTTCTGCTCCATGCCGGAGAAGGAACGCTCGGACACGATCGGACGGATGATGATCTCGTGGGCGGTCATTTAAGCAAGCACCTCCCCGAAGTGAGCGGCGATGTCGGCGGGCATCAGCACGGCGTTGTTGTTGACGAGATCGTAGGTGTTGGCCTCGTCGGCAGTGATGATGAACGTCTTGGGAATGTTGCGGAACGACAGGTAGGCGTTGACGTCCTCATCGCGAACGATGATGGTCAGACGCTTGCCCTCAAGGCCGAGAGCCTTGAGCATGGCAACGGCAGCCTTGGTGGAAGGCTTCTCGAAGCCATAGTCGTCGACGAGCACGAGCTCGCCATCGGCCAGCTTGGCGGACAGCGCGGAGCGCATAGCCAGCTTGACCTCCTTGTTGTTCATACGCTTAGCGTAGGAACGGGGCTTGGGGGCGAAGACAACGCCACCGTGACGCCACTGGGCAGCACGGATGGAACCCTGGCGGGCACGGCCGGTGCCCTTCTGACGCCAAGGCTTCTTGCCGCCACCGGAAACCTCAGAGCGGCCCTTAGCGGACTGGGTGCCCTGACGCCAAGAGGCCATCTGGCACTTGACGATGTGGTGCATAACGTGGATGTTCGGCTCGATGCCGTACACCTCAGCGGCGAGCTCGGCCTCGGCGACCTTCTTGCCCTCGCTGTTCTTTACTTCAAACTTTGCCATTTAAGTGTTCTCCTTGGTATGACGCTGGGCTAAATGGGCTGGGCCCTTAGGCCATACGGATGGCGACGAGACCATTCTTGGCACCCGGGACAGCGCCCTTGACCAAGATGAGGTTCTGCTCGGCATCGATGCGGACAACGGAAAGGTTCTTGACGGTAACGCGCTCGTTACCCATGTGACCGGCCATCTTGACGCCCTTGAGGACGCGCGCAGGATAGGCGCACTGACCGATAGAACCGGGGTGACGCTGGAAGTGAGAACCATGCGTCATAGGACCGCGGCGCTGACCCCAGCGCTTGATGCGACCCTGGAAGCCCTTACCCTTGGAGGTACCGATGACGTCGACCTTCTCGACATCAGCGAAATCAGCGACGGTGACGACCTCGCCGACCTTGTGCTCCTCGCCGTTCTCGACGCGGACCTCACGAAGGAAGCGGACAGGCTCGACGCCAGCCTTGGCGAAGTGACCAGCCATGGGCTTGTTCACGTTCTTGGCCTTGATGTCGCCGAAACCGATCTGGACGGCGTCATAGCCGTCGGTTGCCTGAGTTTTAACCTGCGAGACAGCGCAGGGGCCAGCCTGGATGACCGTGACGGGAACGACGTTGTCGTCCTCGTCCCAAACCTGGGTCATGCCAATCTTGCGGCCGAGAATCATGCTGATCAAGATATGATCCCAACTCTCGCGTGGTCTTGGGACAATGCGTACACCACCGAGCGTACGCCCCTAGAGGACCACTACTTACACGACGTGCTCCCCAGCCTTGTATTGCGTCCAGACTACCTGACAACCCTATTAAGCAGGCATTTTGTCCAGCCAGAATACTCCCCTGGTTTCACACAGCTGTTTAGTATACACGGCTGCGGGCGTATCCATCGAGATTCATATTTCACTCACATTGTTTACGCAGGTAAAGTGCGTGGAGT
This sequence comes from uncultured Collinsella sp., assembly GCA_905204415.1. Classification (GTDB taxonomy): domain Bacteria; phylum Actinomycetota; class Coriobacteriia; order Coriobacteriales; family Coriobacteriaceae; genus Collinsella. Next base: position 20,165 of record CAJKZP010000015.1, read on the forward strand.
CGCCTGGGCTTGGCAGAGGGGCGGCGAAATATATTAAGTTTGCTGCTCTACAGTCCTGCGCAAGACGGAAAGCACATTAAGTGCTTTCCTTTGCGTGCGGAACTCGCGACAAACTTAATATATTTCGCCGCCCCTCTGCCAAGCTCGGGAGACGACACGTTGATGTCTGCTTAACTCTGCTCGCTCAGCTAATTACTTTGTTGGGGGTCCACTATTTGCTGAAGGGTGAACTTACACTGCATTGGCTCGCCTTCTGCTTGCGGCTTTTCCTCGTCAAAATCGAAGATCATGATGGCGCAGTTGGGGAGTTTTGTTGGGAGCTCGAAGCCTTCTGGGGCTGCAGCCTTGATGAATTGGCGGCTGGCGCTGCCGTGGCTTACTGCTAGGAGGGTTTCGAAGCCCTCGGAGCCCATAAGATTGGTGAGGGTGCCTACCATGCGCTCCTGCAGGGCATGGCTTCCTTCTCCGCCAAATGAAATCAGGTCCTCGCCGGGGTCCCAGACGTCGGTGGGCAGGGCGTCGTGGGGGCCTTCTTCGAAGGTGCCGTAGCTGCGCTCGATGATGCCTTCGCAGGGCTCGACTGCTGCATCCGGACCGAGGAGTTCGCATGCGACGAGACTTGCCGTGTCCATGGCTCGGCCTAAGGGCGATGAGACCACTTTGTCGGGGACGACGCCATGGACCTTGAGCCATGCGGCGGCTGTCTGCGCCTGTTGACGACCCAAATTGGTGAGCGGTGAATCGCAGCGACCCTGGACGAGCTTTTTGACGTTGAATTCCGTCTGGCCGTGGCGGAGCAGATACAGCTTCTTCATAGTCTCCCCTTCTGTATAACTTGCTTTGCCGGCACAGCCCTACTCGTGGGTATGCCCTACGTAGTCTTCGTCGATCGTAATCTTTGCAATCGACTTGGGATATTCCGATTCGACCCGTTGTGCCAGCGCGTGTTTGAGCTCATCGGCATCCATGTCCAAATCCGAGGGTCGCACACAGTCAAATATCACATTGGTGTGCGTGGGGCCCGGCACGCAACGCAAATCGTGAATCGAAAGGCGTCTATCGATCTCCTGGGCCATAGCGTTGATGCGCAGACGCATGCTCGCCACATTTGAATCGTCGGTCACGATGGGATCGTAATGGAGCGTGACGATCATGCCGTCCTCGTCCCTAAACGACTGCTCGATGTTATCGAGCGTGTCGTGACTTTCCAGCGGGCTGGCCTCGGCCGCCATCTCGGCGTGCGCACTTGCAAACTTCCTGCCCGGGCCGTAGTCGTGAACCATCAAATCGTGAACGCCCAAGACGCCGGGGTAGCTCATGATCTTGTCTCGAATGTGCTTGACCAGCTTAGGATCGGGCGCCTGGCCCAAAAGCGGGCTCACCGTATCCTGGATGAGTTCAAAACCGCTCCAGCCAATATAGGCGCCAACGGCAAGGCCGACCCATGCGTCAAGATTGATGTGCGTCACCTGCGAAACAATTGCGCACGCTAACACGGCGCCTGTGGCAAGGACATCGTTCTTGGAATCCTGCGCGGTCGCATGCAGCGTCTCGGACTCAATGCGATCGCCGAGCTTTTGGTTGAGGGCCGCCATCCAGAGCTTTACGACCATCGAAAGCACTAGAACTGCCACCAGGGCAAGCGAGAACTCGACAGGTTCGGGGTGGATGACGCGCTCGACCGAGGACTTCACCAGCTCAACGCCAATCAGCAGCACGAGTGCCGCCACAACCAATCCCGAGAGATACTCGTAGCGACCGTGGCCATAAGGATGCTCGGGGTCGGCCGGCTTGCTCGCCAGCTTAAAGCCCAGCACGCTCACGATATTCGAGCTGGCATCGGACAGGTTGTTCATGGCATCCGCCACGATCGAAACCGATCCCGAAACCACGCCAATTGCGCCCTTCGCAGCACATAGTGCCACATTGGCGAGAATACACACAACGCCCGTCAACGTGCCCACGCGCGCACGGTCGCCCTGCGCACGCTTAACAATCCACTCGACCATCTACATCCGCCCCCACGGTACTACCTATATATCTATTGCTCAAACGGATTGTAGTGTAGCCACTTTGTCCCCCAGATACAAAAAAGGCCGCAACCCACACGGGCCACGGCCTTGGAATATGGCAAAGGAATCGTCCTTGTGTCGCACAGGTTTACGCGCTTACTTCGGCCACGCTCTTCGAGGTTTCGGGTGAATCGGCTCCGTCCCCCGTCGCTCGCCCCTTCGTCGGCACCACGCCAAAGCAGTAGCTCAGCGCCGCAGACGCCGCAAATGCCGTGCCGCCGGCAACGCAGCACCACAGCAGGTTCGAAATACCGCCCGTGGCAAAGCCAATGACCATGAGGACATTCGTCATGCCGATGGTATAGGCCGTAACGTGGCCCACGGCTGCAACAAGGCCTCCGACGGCGCCGCCAATGGCCATGCACGTCAGGCACCTGCCATATTTAAAACCGCAGCCGTACAGCGCCGGCTCGCTTACGCCGCCAAGCACGCCCGAGATTGAATAGCCCAGCATGAGCGCCTTCTCATCCTTATCCGCAACGCGGAGCGACGCACCAAAGGGCATGCCCCAAACGGCGAACGTTGCCATCGTCGCGGCGATCAAAATGCACGAATCCGTTCCCACACTCATAAACTGCGCATAGGCGAGCGATAGGACAACGTTGCTGACACCCGCAATCTTAAGAAACTCCCAGCCCGCGGCAAGCCCCATGAGCGTGAGCAGCGACACGATGCCACCGGAATTGCCAAGCATAAACATAAGCTGGCCCAACAGCATGCCCAGATAGCTGCCCGCCGGCGCCGTAATGCACAGCGAAACTGGAACCATGACGAGCATGGTTGCAAACGGAACGAACGAAAACGCCACGGCCTTAGGGATAACGCGCTGAAAGAAACACTCCACTCGCCAGAGCACGGGCACCGAGATGAGAACCGGAATAACAGTCGTCGTGTAATCGTTAACCGGAGCGGGAAGCAGGCCATACACGGAAGTCGTCGATGCCCCCGTCGTCGATGCGGCATCGACGAGCTTAAGCAGATCGGGCGCAATCAATACGCCGCCCAGCATCATGCCCAGCTGCTCCGAGCAACCGAGCTGGCGGGCGGCTGCCCAACCAAGATAAATGGGCAAGAAGTAGTAGCCGGCGTTATAGAGCCAACTGTAGAACAGGCGATAGATTTCGGAATCGGCAGGCCACAGGCCCAGCATGCCTTCGCCCATAATGACGGCGACAGTGCGGAACAACGCCGCGCAGACAATAAACGGCAACGCCGACATCATGCTTTTGGACAGATAGTCCACCACAGCCATGGCGTTTGATGAAACCGTCGCTGTAAACGAGGTGTTAGAAACTTGTGACATGGAACGCCTTTCCCAATGTGACATGCGGGCTGTCCCTTTGTCACATCGTGCGGTACTGACCGATTGCGCGGTACTTTTCGTAGCGGAGGTTTGTGAGGGTCGCGTCGTCGAGCTGCCCAAGCGTATCGAAGGCATCAAATGCCGAGGACATGACGGCGCCGGCGATCTCCTCATGCGACAGGCCCCTATCGTCGACAATGCCGTCGATGATGCCGAGCGCCAACAGATCGGGGGCCGTAAGCTTAAGCGCCTCGGCGGCCTCATTCGCGCGCTCGGTATCCTTCCACAGGATCGACGCACAGGCCTCGGGGCTCACGACCGAATAGGCCGAGCTCGAGAGCATCAGGATGCGGTCGGCCACGGACAGCGCCAGCGCGCCACCAGAGCCGCCCTCGCCTGTCACCACCGAGACAATCGGCGTCTTAAGGCCGCTCATCTCCATAAGATTCTGGGCAATCGCCTCGCCCTGGCCGCGTTCCTCGGCACCGATGCCGCAAAACGCACCCGAAGTATCGACCAGGCACAGAACCGGTCGACCAAACTTTTCGGCCTGGTGCATCAGGCGACGCGCTTTGCGGTAGCCCTCGGGATGTGCCATGCCAAAGTTGCGGCGCATACGCTCTTTGGTCGTGGTGCCGCGCTCGATGGCGATGACCGTTACGGGGCGTCCGTCTTTCCAGCCAATGCCAGCCACCACAGCGGCGTCGTCACCAAAGTAACGGTCGCCGTGCAGCTCCACAAATCCATCCAGGCCCAACGAGATCATCTCACCCGCCGTGGCGCGATCTGCCGAGCGGGTCTGCTTGACAATCTCGAGCGCGGTTTTTGGTGCCGCCGAGCGTTTGAACAAGTGTCCCAGCTTTTTGCCGCGGCGACCCGTATGCACGATCTCATGCGGTGCCCCCAGGCCGGGCACGTGCCCTTCGTGCAGCGCCAGCAGCTCGCCTACCGTGAGCGCAATCTCGCCACGCGGAACAACGGCATCGCAAAAGCCGTGCTCCAGCAAAAACTCGGAGCGCTGGAATCCCTTGGGCAGGCGCTTGTGCATGTTCTGCTCGATCACGCGCGGGCCGGCAAATGCCGTCAGGGCATCGGGCTCGGCCAGGATAATGTCGCCCTCCATGGCAAAGCTCGCGGTTACGCCTCCGGTCGTGGGGTCGGTGAGCACCGTGATATACAGACCGCCCGCCTCGCTGTGGCGCCTAACCGCCGCAGAAATCTTGGCCATCTGCATAAGCGATGTCACGCCCTCTTGCATGCGCGCACCGCCCGAAACGGTAAAGCCGACAACTGGCAATCCCAGCTCTGTCGCACGCTCAAATGTGCGACAGATCTTCTCGCCCACCACGGAACCCATCGAGCCCATCATAAAGTTGGCGTCCATAAAGAAGAGCGACGTATCGCAACCGCAGATTTTGCCCCTGCCGCACACAACGGCATCGCGCTCGCCCGAACGCCCGCTCACGCTCTTGAGCTTGTCGGCATAGCCGGGAAACGAGAGGAAATCCTCTGATGCCAGATTGGCATCCCATTCCTCAAACGTGCCCTCGTCGACCGTCATGCGCATGCGCGCGCGACCGCTCACGCGAAAGTGTTTGCCGCAACGAGGGCAGACCTCGAGGTTGTCGTGCAGGCGTGCCTCATCGATCACACGGCGGCACTCCGGGCACTTGATAAACACGTGGCGCGCGGGAAACTCAGCGCACGACTCGGTTATCGGCCCCTCAAGGACATTGACCGTCTTCGCTTTTCTATTCATCAGCATAGAGATGCCCCATCAGATCGGTGTGATACATGCCCGACAAGAACTCGTCGTTTGCCAGCACGTCGAGCTGAAGCTCGCTGTTTTCGCTCACGCCCTCAATCACGAGCTCGCCCAGGGCCGAGCGCATCTTGCGAATGGCGCCGTCACGCGTGGGCGCACACACGATGAGCTTGCCGAGCATGGAGTCGTAGTACGGCGGAACGTTCGCACCGGTAAACATGGCGGAATCCCAGCGCACGCGCGGACCACCCGGCACACGCAACGCGGTGACCGTTCCGCATGACGGCAGAAAGTCCGGCGTTTCGGCATTGATGCGGCATTCCATGGCGTGGTTGCGGACCGGCATGTCCTCCTGCTCAAAGGGCAGAGGCTGGCCGG
>CAJKZP010000016.1:0-25612 GCA_905204415.1 uncultured Collinsella sp.
CGTGGGGCAGGCAGTGCAGGTACAGGGCCTTGCCGTTCTTCGTCCGCTTCATCATCTCTTCGGAGCAGGTCCAGTCCTTGTGCTGGGCGTTCTGGGCCAGCAGCTGCTTCTCCAGAGCGTCGATACCCGCCTGGTCACCGGCCTGATACAGCTTGGTCCGCTGCTCCATGGCGGCAAAGGGCGCCCAGCTCTTGGGATAGACGATGTCGGCGCCGTCGAAGGCCTCCTCCATGGTGGAGACCTTCTTGTAGGAGCCGCCGGTGGCCGCCGCGTTTTTCTTGGCGATCTCCTCCACCTCGGGCATCACATCATAGCCCTCGGGATGGGCCAGCACCACGTCCATGCCGAACCGGGTCATCAGGCCGATGACGCCCTGGGGCACGGACAGGGGCTTGCCGTAGCTGGGGGAGTAAGCCCAGGTCATGGCGATCTTCTTGCCCTTCAGGTTCTCCACGCCGCCGAACTCATGGATGATGTGCAGCATGTCCGCCATGCACTGGGTGGGGTGGTCCACGTCGCACTGCAGGTTCACCAGGGTGGGCTGCTGTTCCAGAATGCCGTCCCGGTAGCCCTCCTTCACGGCATCCATGAAGGTCTTCTGGTACTTGTGGCCCTCGCCGATGAACATGTCGTCCCGGATACCGATGACGTCGGCCATGAAGGAGACCATGTTGGCGGTCTCGCGGACGGTCTCGCCGTGGGCGATCTGGCTCTTCTTCTCGTCCAGGTCCTGGACGGTCAGTCCCAGCAGGTTGCAGGCGGAGGCGAAGGAGAACCGGGTGCGGGTGGAGTTGTCCCGGAAGATGGAGATGCCCAGGCCGGAGTCAAAGATCCGGGTGGACTTGTTCCGCTCCCGCAGGTCCCGCAGGGCGTCGGCCACGGTGAAGATGGCCTCCAGCTCCTCGTCGGTCTTGTCCCAGGTCCAGTAGAAGTCGGACTTGTACATGTTGTTGATGTGCAGCTTTTCCAGATGCTTGGCCAGCTCGATGGTCTTGGACATATTCAGCACTCCTTGTAATATGTGAAATTGTAGATGTATGGCGGCTCCGCCGCAGCGAAAGGAAAAACCAGGAAAAGGGTCTAGGGAAAAACCCAGGTTTTTCCCAGTTGATTTGCCTCCGGCAAATCAAGCAAATCGAATCATTTTCGCCGCGGCGTGTACGTGGCGAAAATGCCTTGACCCAGCCCCCCTTCGAAGCTCACCGGATATCGTTATCCGTGAGGCTCTGCCGGAACTCGGTGACGTCAGCGGTCTTGTTCTCGGGCTTGTACAGGCCGGGTACTGCGGCGTACAGGGCGGCACAGGTCACCAGATCCTGCTTCCAGGTGATCTCATTGGGGGCATGAGCCTGGGACTCGGCGCCGGGGCCAAAGCCCACGCAGGGGATGCCATATCGGCCCTGGATGGACACGCAGTTGGTGGAGAAGGTCCACTTGTCGGTGAGGGGGCGGCCGTCCCGCAGGTGCATGGCGTCCCGCTTGGCCTCGGCGTCGGCGTGGCCGATGCGCTTGTCGCCCCAGAGGGCGTGGTGGGCGTCCACCAGGGCCTGGACGTGGGCGGCGTTCTCCTTGTTGATCCAGGTGGGGAAGTAGCACTCGGTCTCGTACACCTCGCCGGTCCAGGAGGGCCGGTCATACATATACATGGACACCTGTACGTCGTCGCCGTACTTCTTCACGCTGGGCAGATCGCGGATCTCCTGGAGGCAGGAGTCCCAGGTCTCGCCGGCGGTCATGCGGCGGTCGATGGAGATGGAGCAGGAGTCGGCCACGGCGCAGCGGCTGGGGGAGGTGTAGAAGATCTGGGAGGTGGTGCAGGTGCCCCGGCCCAGGAAGCGGGCATCCTCAAAGTGCTCGGGGTTGTACTTGGGATCCAGCATCTTCACCAGGCCCTTGATCTCCACGGTCTCGTCGGCGGGGTTCTCGTTGAGGGCGCGCACGTCCTGGAGGATGTCGGCCATCTTGTAGATGGCGTTGTCGCCCCGCTCCGGGGCGGAGCCGTGGCAGGAGACGCCCTTCACGTCCACGCGGATCTCCATGCGGCCCCGGTGGCCCCGGTAGATGCCGCCGTCGGTGGGCTCGGTGGACACCACGAACTCCACCTGCTCCTTGCGGATGCCCTTGGCGGGGAAGAACTTGTTGACGATGTACTGCCAGCACATGCCGTCGCAGTCCTCTTCCTGGACGGTGCCGACGACCATGATCTTGTAGCCCTCGGGGATAAGGCCCATGTCCTTCATCATCTTGGCAGCGTAGGTAGCAGAAGCCATGCCGCCCTCCTGGTCGGAGCCGCCGCGGCCGTAGATGATCTCATCGGTCTCGTAGCCCTCATAGGGATCCGCGTCCCAGTTCTCGATATTGCCGATGCCGACGGTGTCGATGTGGGAGTCGATGGCGATGATCTTGTCGCCCTCGCCCATAAAGCCCATGACGTTGCCCAGGCCGTCGACCTTGACCTCGTCATAGCCAAGGTTCTCCATCTCGGCCTTGATGCAGGCGACAACCTCACCCTCCTCGCAGGACTCAGAGGGATGGGAGATCATAGCGCGCAGGAAGCGAGTCATATCAGCACGATGGGACTCAGCAGCGTTTTTAATTGCCTCGAAATCGAGTTCCTTAGTCATAACAGTTAACCTTTCTACAAGGGTTTACCTACAGGTAGATATTTCAGATAGATCACTTGTGCCAAGCAGCGTGAGGTCGAGCACCCCACAAGCAAGTAACCATAGGAGGCGGACGGAGGACTTTGCTCCGTCGCGAGTTCCGCACGAGCCGGAGAGCACTTAATGTGCTCTCCGTGCGAGCAGGACTGTCCGAGCAGGGAGTAAAGTCCTCCGGCTGCCTCCGGACAGGTCAGACCTGCTAGCAGGTGGGGTACTCGCCCTCCCAGACGATGCGACGGTACTGATCCGGATCGGTGTCGCCCTCGGTGGAGAAGCAGAGCACAGAGCTCGTCTTATCCAGGCCGATGAGCTCCTTGAGCTCGGCGTACTCTGGATCAAGCATGAGAGTCTCGACCAGGCCGGTGGTCACAGCGCCGGACTCGCCGGAGATGACGCGCGGGTCGCCCTTCTCGGGAGCGCCCAAGGTGCGCATGCCGCGAGCGGTGACCCAGTCGGGGCAGGACACGAAGGCGGTGGTGTGGTTGCGCAGGATATCCCAGCCCAGGATGTTGGGCTCGCCGCAGCACAGGCCGGCCATGATGGAGGGCATGTCGCCGTCCACGATGCGCGGGTCGCCGTCGCCGGCGGCAGCGCCCTTGTACAGGCAGGCGGCCGGAGCGCACTCGACCACGACAAAGGTGGGCGGGTTATCGGGATACAGGTTGGTGAAGTAGCCCACCACGGCGCCGGCGAGCGAGCCTACGCCAGCCTGGACAAAGACGTGCGTCGGGCGGTTGATGGCCATCTCGCGCAGCTGCTCGGCAGCCTCGGAAGCCATGGTGCCGTAGCCCTCCATGATCCAGGACGGAATCTTCTCGTAGCCCTCCCAGGCGGTGTCCTGAACGATGACGCCGCGCTCGCAGGCGTCGGCCTCGGCGGCGGCCATGCGCACGCACTCGTCGTAGTTGACCTCTTCGATCGTCACCGTGGCGCCCTCGGCGGCGATGTTATCGAAGCGAGGCTTGGTGGAACCCTTGGGCATGTGCACGACGGCCTTCTGGCCCAGCTTGTTGGCAGCCCATGCCACGCCGCGGCCATGGTTGCCGTCGGTGGCGGTAAAGAAGGTAGCCTGGCCAAAATCCTTGGCAAGCTGATCGGAGGTCAGGTAATCGAAGGTGCACTCGGCAACGTCCTTGCCGGTCTCGTCGGCAATGTAGTTGGCCATGGCAAACGAACCGCCCAGAACCTTAAAGGCGTTGAGGCCAAAGCGATAGCTCTCGTCCTTAACGCACAGGTTGGACAGGCCCAGGCGCGCGGCCTGGCCGTCCAGGCGGGCAAGCGGAGTGACGGTGTACTGGGGGAACGACTGGTGGAAGGCGCGGGCCTTCTTCACGTGGTCGAGGCTCATGATTCCCAAGTGCTTGTCATCGCTCTTGGGCATCGTGTTGCCCGCCCACTGGATCTTATCGGCCATACGGTGAACTCCTTAAGTTCTCTCTTGCCGGCCCCCGCATACGCGTTTCAGCCCATTCCCATTCCTGCGACTGAACTTTTATGTGGATGCCAAACAAAAAGTTTGTTAGCACTGTTCTATCACACTTTTTGATTGCTAAACCTAACAAATTGTTTGTTGCCGTAATCGGTACTTTTTCGCCGCCGAACGGTTACATAACGCAGCGACGCTTTCGTTATTTGCGAACAAGTGGGGTTTATGGCAAAGTGAGCCCAAACTAATTTTTAGGAAGGCACCCATGACCCCCGCACAGATTGAGTTTTACAAGCGCCTTGCACACGGCCTGGCGCTCCAGTTTGGCCCCAACTGCGAAATCGTCGTCCACGATCTGGAGACCGAGGACGTGGACCACTCCATCGTAGTGATCGAAAACGGTCACGTCAGTGGGCGCAAACTGGGTGACGGCCCCAGCCATATTGTGCTTGAATCCATGCACGATGGCACCACCGACGTGCACGACCGCGAGCCATACCTCACCAAAACCGCCGATGGCAAGCTGCTCAAGTCCTCGACCATCTTTATCCGCAACGACGAGGGCAAGCCCGTCGGCATTTTGAGCATTAACTTTGACATTACGCTTATGAAGGCTTTTGAGCGCTCGCTCGATGCCTTCACCGGCATCGGCGGCACGGGCTACACCGAGCCCGAGCCCATTACCAAAAACATCGGCGACCTGCTCGAAGACCTGCTGCGCGAGTGCGAACAGCTTGTGGGCAAGCCCGCGGCGCTCATGACCAAAGACGAGCGCATCCGCGCCATTGGCTACCTCGACCGTCGCGGCGCCTTCCTCATCTCCAAGTCGAGCGAACGCGCCTGCGAGTTCTTTGGCATCTCCAAATACAGCTTCTACAGTTACCTCAACGAGGCAAAGGCTGCCGCCGGCGACAAATAGTCAGCGCGCCTGCGCCCCTCCCCTTTTGGGCGCGAGTTCTGGAATGCGCGAATCCGAGAGTCGGCCGCAAGGCAAGTTCCATATAATCGATGAATGCGAGCATTTCGAAAGGATGGGACAAAATGGGGTCGAGCAACGCATCACGCAACGGCCGCGGAGGCTTCGCTTCTGCCGCCAGGCATGCGAAACGCGCGTTTGACGAGGGCGAAGACAATCTGTTTGCGTTGAGCCTCGACGACGTGATGAGCGACCGCCCTTGGACCGCCGATGAGCTCATGGGCGGCGGGGTTCGCCCGGCAGGCCCAAAGCCTACGTCGGCCGCTGCTCCCGCTCCGGCCACTACGCCTGCGCCAGCATCCGTGCCCGCAGATGACTTTGCCACCCGCCCCATCATGCAGGTACCGCGCCAGGCCGCCCCTGCGCCCCGCCCCACCAGCGATCCGTCCGAGACGGCGGCGTTCCTTGCCGCGGCGGCACAGCGCCATGCGCCCAGCAGCGCACCCGCGTATGCCACCCCGCAGCAGCCGACACACGCGGCTCCCGAACCCCAGCCCGAGCCCGAACTCGAGCCGCCCGTTATGGATCTGGACGACCTTGCCAACCGCCAGTTTGCCTTCGATTCCTGGGCCGCGGCTGACTTGGACGAGACCTCGGCCGGCATGCCGGCGCTCGATATTCCGGTCAACCCGCTGTTTGCAGCTGCCGAGGAGCGCGACTCCGATTACAACGAAACAACAGCGCACGATGACCGCTTTGATGCCGCGCCCCGCGCCTCCCGCATTGAGACCGAGAGCTACGGATCCGCATCGAGCGCATACGATAACGGCCCGTTTGCCAACGCGTCCGCTCCTGAGCACAACAAGGCTGGCATAAAGGCCGCATCGGCATCGTCGTATACCCGCGGCACCGACGACGAGCGCTTTGCCGACTTCTACACCGAGGAAGAGCCGCCGCACTTCTCTGAGTTTCCCCAAGCGGCAAAGATCGTCTTTATCGCGATTATCGTGGCCCTGCTCGGCGTGATCGCATTTGAGGGATTCCAGCTATTCCGCAGCCCCACCGCGTCCGAATCGGCAACGCAGCAAAAAGAGGACGACAACCAGTACCTGGACATCAACACCCTCAAGGGCGACCCCAACGACGGAGACGAGTAGCGGGGGCTGGGGCGGCTGAAGCGTCCATATGTAGCACCAGCTTCTACGTGCTGTTTTGTCATCCGGTTACACTTTTCCGGATGTTGAGACCGTCGGATTCGACACTTTTCCGTACTTTTGAGGTGCCGATTTCGACACTTTTCCGGATGTAGGCCGAATAATCGCCGCGAAATCAAGCGCCGTCTGCACATCATTTCGCAGGCGGCGCTTGATTTCTGTCCGCATGCGCTGATAGACTCCATCGTGCCCGCAAGGAGCGGGCGCGTTTTATCCAGAGTCGGGGTAGAGAGTTGGCTCCACGATCCCGACGCCAACCGGCCAAGAGGCACGGTGGCCCTGCCAACATCGATGAAAGGAGTCCGTATGGACAATTTCTCCGTGCGCAGCGAGCGCAACTTCCACAACCTGGCAGCCAAGCCAAAACAAACACATCTTCTCGACGAGCCGAGCAGCTATGCCTCGGCCATGGTCAAGAGCAGCCTCTCCCACCAGATGCGCTTTACCGTGCAGATGCTCGAGGAAGAGCTCTGCGCTGCCGGCAATCCGCACGTACTGCAGATCAAGCTGCTCGGAGACGACTCGCGTGAGCCGTCCAGCTGGAAGCTGTTTGCCGACGGCTCGTGCGTCGCAAGCGGCTCGGGTGACTTTGCCCGCGAGCGCTTCTGCGAGGGAGCCGAGGTGTTCCTGGACCTGTGCCGCGACGCCGTGCGCGCGGCCGAGCTGCGCCAGTGGAGCCAGAGGGAGTACGAGCTGCTGAGTGCCGCGCGCGGGATTGCGGGGGTGTAAGCGGTCGCAGGCGACGCCATGGTAACGTGCGGCCGTTGCGCGGCAGAGCACTTTATTTAGCGCCCGTTGAATAGCCAGCCATGCCACATCCTGCCCCATCATTTCGAGTAGCGGAATGATGGGGCAGTCTTATTCTCTGTCAGCGTTCTTACTCCCCAAACCTATAGTCGCTGATGCCCAACGTGGAGCAGTTCTCGCTTATTGCTCGGACTGTTTGCACGGGAATTCCGTCTTCGACATGAGCGGAGACGCTAAACGAAAGCTGTACGTCGGCACCGCCCAGCATGTTTAGTTGGCTCACCACTTCGTCCATGATGGTCTGGATGTTGCGATTGACACGAGTGTTGTCGAGCTTTGCCGTCATATGGAAGGATGTCTTTTGCCTCGCGGGCTGCACCACCACTGGCGTCGTGTCGACAACCGTGGTCCTGCCAGTTCCGTCCGTCACCGTCTCGCTCGTCGTAGGACCAAACGCAATTCCATGCCCGCCGCCATCGGAGCTCTGCGCGGCCTCCGCTGCCGCGGCACGAGCAGCAGCCTCTTCCTCTTCAATCTGCTTTGTTGCCACAGTCGGCTTCACCAGCAGGTCGCTCTCGTTGATAAACGCCTTCTGCTCACCAAACGTCAGCTCCATATAGCGATCGTCCGAGAAGCCAGCAGCAAGGCCAAAGTATTCCTTTGAGCCCAGGCCCCTTTGAATCGCGTCCTCGAGCACGCCATAGCACGACAGCCTGGGAAGATAGCAATAAGAGCACAGGAACTCCCACAGACGCTTAATCTGGATGTGGTCCGCTTCCTTCCAGAGCACTCGATCGAGCTCCATCTTAAGCAGGGCGGGTGCCCAGGTCTTGATGGCCGCCTCATCGGAAACAAGCTTGCGCGCCATCTTGGTAACGATATTTTCGCCGCCGCCCTCAACGTGTTCTGCTTCCCAAACGATATCCATCGAGTCGCTGAAAAGGTCAACACGCGGATAAATAAGCCAGCTATAGGCCTCCTGGATCTTTATCTCGAGCGATTCATCGGCACGTCTCACACTCTGGTCAGTCTCGCGCGTCTGTGCCACGTCAAGGTTCAGCGACTCGCGATCTTTCTTGATGGAATCCCAAGCAAGGTATTGTTTCGCCTCACTTAGGAGCTGTGCATAGTAAGATGCGTCCGCAGCGGCGAACACAACCATATTCTTGTACGTACGCGGAGACGTACCGCGATTTGAGAGTATCTCCGATGCCAAGGTGAGTGCCGCGGAATCGGCCGTTTTTCCACGGTGATTTGCAGAAGGCGTCAGCACCACCAGGCGCAGCGTCTGATCATCCGGAACGTCAAGCGAGCTTGCGGGACATACATGAATGCCCGAGAAGGGATCAGCCTTGCGCAGCCTCTTTAGGCGACTCTCAACTTCATAGAGCGCTTCAGAGTCCTTGACTTGCTGGGCGCGGTCATCGGCAACCTTGCGCAACGTGGGGCGCGTATCGTACCAAAAACGGTTTCCGTTGACGTCGCTATAGAGGAAAGACGAAGATGTCTGCAGCGTGCCCAGAGCATCATTGAATACAGAGATGTTCTCGCCAGGCTGGACCGTGCCCAAGCGAATATGCGCGCGCTCAATACCGCGGACAGACTGTCCGCCCACGTCGGGAGCACTGCCAAGCATGATGGTACGTGCGACGCGACGCGAAGCCAAAAGATTGCCGTAACGAGTGTTGTTGCCGTCATTGCGATACGGAACAGACTGCTTGCCGTCGATCTCGGAATCAACAACTGCATTCCAGTTGTCATCAAGATAGCGCGTGAGCTCATCGCGCACGCCAGGCACATCGAGGGGGAACGACCCCGGCATAATCATGGGCGAAGGATCCTGGTTCATCCACAGCTCATGAATAACCGAAGCCATTAAGCGCAGCACACCACGGGTACGTTGAAACTTTTCGAGCGTTGCCCAGTCCTCGTAGAGACGGTCGAACACTTCAGGGTGAATCGGATAGCAAGAAACCATGCGATCGCGGTATTCAAGCTCGCGCGACTCCACCGGGAAGTCCGTAGTATTTTCGTTGTACATCTTGCTAAATGTCGCGCACACTTCATCGCGAGCGGCATCATCCTTGCAGTCAAGGAAAAGCCTGCGACGCACAACCTCGAACCCTTCGTTTGCCGCCACGGGCTTCCAGATAGCCTCCATGCGCCCAAAGGTATGCTCGATCTGCTCCAAAGCTCGCTGGCCCGCCTCGCCACCGATCTCGTTGTCAGATTCGGGAATAGAGGCTACGACCAGGCTGCGCTTCGAAGCGCGTGCTGCCTCGGTAAGCTCCTGAATAAAGGTGATGAAGTTGTCGAAGCTGCCGGCGTTAAGTCCATCGACGCCATAAATCTTCTTGGCATAGGCAACGAGCTCGTCCATAAGGACAAGGCAGCAGCCGCAATCGTCGAATAATTCAGTCAGAGCAGCGGATCCCGGCGAGACGCCCTTCTTATCAGCATCTTTCACATAGTCATAGAGCTCGGGCCTGCCAGCGGATTCTGCAAGCTGGTATGCCATATGGCCCCAAAGCGTGTTGACCATGATGCCAGGCATGGTAGCCGGGCGCATGGCTTTTGCCGGATTGATAGAGGTGCCCACAAGCACAGCAACATGCACCTCAGGGACTTCGGCAACGCCCGCCTCCTCGAGCACGGGCGCGAGGTTAGCAATCTGCCCCACGCGGGAGCGGCTGCGCATCATGTGGTAGAGAGCGAGCATGCTGTGCGTTTTGCCGCCACCAAACGCGGTCTTGAGCTGGATGACGGGCTCGCCGTCGAGGCCGCTCACGCGGCGCAGTGACTGCACGAGCAGCCCCTTCATGCCTTCGGTCACATACGTTCGATTGAAAAATTCGACCGGGTCGCGGTACTCCAACTCGCCCTTGCCGCGCGCCACCTGGGCAAGGTCGGCAGCAAACTCGGCATTCCTATAGCGCCCCTCAGCAACATCCATATGGGGTTCCATGACATCGCGCCAACTAGGCAGGCCACGCACTGCCTTGGTTTGCTCGAGTGATTTCCTACGAGGTGCCGGGGCATCCACACCAGCATCAACATTTGTTGTCACTGCCGTTGAGCCGTCGGCGCTGCCATAGCGAACCTCGCGAAGCATTGCGTTGAGTTGCGCCGTGGTATCCTGATCAATCTGCTCAGCCAAACGACTCATGGTATCGAGCGCACGCCATGCGTCGCTGTCCGAGATACCTCCCATACCGCGATGCGCAACCTTGTTGCGAACGCCCTTGAGCTCCATGACGTAGTTCTTGCAATCCTGAGGCAACCTAAGGCGAAACACATCGCGCCAGTTGATGTCAATGAGCAGCAAGCACAGGGCAATATCGAGCGAGTCGGCAAGAGTGGCATAGTCACCCGATGCTGGCAGGTTGCGCTTTTGGTCGTCGTAGAGCTTGTTGAGCACACCGACCTGCCAAAAATCATTGCCGTATGCCTGGGTAAGCTCGCGCATCACATAAGGATCAAGGGCCTCGAGCAAAAGGTCAAAGCCCTTATTGAGAAGATCGCAGTTATTAGCGTTGTTCTCCATGGTTTATCTCCTTAGGGCCTAATCGAATAGTGAGTCTTGCATGGGACGCTCGACAGCAAGCTGCGCCGCCTTCGACTGAATCTCGGGCCATGCCGTAACAAGCGAGTTGTAGGCGAAGGCCTCCTGCTGCCAGTTGCGCTTGTCCGCAATGGTAAAGAGGCGATACGCCAGCGCCTTGGCACCATCCGCACGGCCACCAAGTGTCTGGCTAACGATCTTGGCGCAAGCCGTAACACCGCCCTCCTCGAGCGCATGCGTAAGCTGCTGGGTCGTAAGCCAAGTAGGCGCCTTAAAGTCAACGCGCTCCGACACCTCGCTACGATCGAGCAAGTGCACATTTCCCTTAACGGAAGCAAGGAGCCCTTGGGCTGCCAGCCCTTCGATGGAAACGTTCTTAGCGCGAGCAAGCACGTCAGCTTCTCCAAACTTAATGGTGTCAAAGGCTTTCTGCGTGTAGAGATCGACGCAGAAACGACTCTCGCGATCGAGCTCGCCATCCTGGTCGCTAAAGTACGCATCCACCTCTTGGTTGATAAGTTGCAGCGCTACACGCACCGTCATGGGGCTACCGTCGGCCTCGAGCACCTGACTGTAGCGCGAATACACGCCAATACCAGGTCCGATAGCCGACTGCGCAAGGTCAACAGGTGCGATATTCGAAGAACGAAGTTTATCGAGCGCAGATCCCAGCTCGCGCTTGAGCGCCATCACGAAGTCGCGACGCGTACCCATGGGGGCATCTTCGGGGCGTTTGCGACAGACGAGGACGATAGAGGATGCAAGGGCATTTGACCCGGAAGCGATAGAACGATTGGCCATCTCGGTGCGCATGGGCCATGTGCCAGTTATCGAGAAACCGGCACGAATAATGGCAGAGAGCATCGTCTCCCAACCAGTCGATGCCGTTGATTCAACATCGTTCTTGGTCTCGGTTTCGCTCTGCTTGAACGCATAGTAGATAGTAACGGGCACGTCTTCGCGAGCATACTTGTTCACCTGTTTGAAAGTGCTGAACATACCCTCCTCGAAAAAGTCACGCGCACCTTCTTTGCCACGGTTTTCACGGTAGGGAGTAGCGACCAGTTCTTCATGCTTGGGCACAAGCATGGTACTGAAAAGCTTTGGGTACGTGCGGCGCAGCGATTGACGAAGCCAAACGTAGAAGAAATCTGACAAGTCTGCGTAGCCGATATTGTCATAGTACGGAGGGTCAGTCGACACAAGAATACCGCGCATACCGTTGTCGCTCTGTGCATCGAATTGCCGCACCGTTCCATCCAGAACCGTACCAGGCAATGACGCAACGTCCTCATAAACCCATTTGAGCATGTTGTCAAACGAGCCGGACGAGGAGCAGAGAGGGTTGCCCTCCGCATAATCCCAAGTCATGGGAATTGCTTGACGCCCGAACACGTTTCTCATTTTTTCGCCAGATGCATGCCATGAGCAAATAGACGAGTGGTAGTCCGTCAGCTTGTCAACGACGAACGCCAGATACACACCGACGGCTTCGCCATAGGCGCGGGCGCCGGTGCCGCCGTCTGCCAGGCCCACGCCGTCGTCGGCAAGACCGGCAGCGACGGCGTCCGCCTCCGCCTTCCTCTGGGCCTCGCCGACGAGTGCCGAGAACGTCGTCAGTGCCGTCAGCTGGCGATTTGTGAAGAGCTTCCAGAACTCGTCTAGGCCGTAGACGTTCGTGTTCAGATGCCCCGGGTAATAAGCGAGCTTGCCCTGGGGATAGTCATCGGGCATCGGAACATCGGCGGCAGCTATCTGCACCTCGTCCGGCGCGATGTAGATTCTGCCGCGTTGCCCTTCGGCGACGATAGCCATGAGCTTGGCGCCCATGCGTCCCTCGCGCGACTCTTCGCGTATATGGTCGAAAGCGATAGGTGCCCCGCAGTGCACGCAGGTCGCGCCGCGGCGGTTCACCGTGCCGTCCTGCGTCGCCTTACCAGGTGCGACCACAAAGCGCACCTCGCCGTCCTCGCGGACGGGCTCGACGTGCCACTCCTTGCCCTTCTTCTTGGAGAGGTCGAACGAGCGCACGAGGATCGCCTCGTTCCCGCAGGCGGGGTTGGGACACTTGACGGTGCGGGCCCACAGCCATGCGATGACGGTCGCCTCGCCGCCGCCCTGCTCAGCCGGCACCTTAACTTTGGGATACAGATGTCCGATGCGTTGGGCGGCCTCTTCCTTCATCCAAGTGCCGTAGTATTTGACGTCGGCTGCCAGGCCGTTGTTTCCTGTCCACGAATCGATGTTCGCGCGCGAGCGCGATTCCGGGTTCACGGCCGTCTTCTCAGCGAACAACGGCGGAATCTCAATCATTGCCTTATTGATGGTAACGGCCACCGGATTAAGGTCCTGCGCATATGCCTTAAGACCCAGACGCTGGGCTTCCAGCGGAATGGCGCCTCCGCCTGCAAAAGGATCCAGCAGGGGCGGCAAGTCGTCGCCCATCGACCTTTTAATCTCAGCCTTGGCGGCATTAAGCACGCGATCGTTATTGGAGTTTTCCCACACCACGAGCTCGCGCAGAATGCCGAACAGGCGCTCGCGCTCGGCAGCCTGCTCCTCCACGGTGGGGAACTCCTCGGGATGTGCCGACGGGTCGTCCACCAGCGACGACCAGATAACTGCACGCGCCGCGGCCAGCGGGCGACGGGCCCACCAGAGATGCAGCGTCGAGGGATGCCCATGGCGAATGGACTTCTCACGCGCAGACGCCGCGTTGATGTCGTCGAGCGGCAGAGCCACCTCGATGAGTTTCTTCTTTACTGCCATGTCTGCTCCCTCTCTAGTATCACGTCGCCTGCTTCCTTGAGGCGCGCGATGTCGTAGTTCGTGCTTGCCGCGGCATAATCCGGCGGACTTGTAAATGGATGTGCGATGTAAGAAGTTCGGGTCGTGTTTCCATCGACCTCGACCAGTGCGAGCACAAAGGCATCTGGCCTGTTGAGCGCACACATCACTTCGTTGTGCGAGACGGTGACCGTAGTGGCGCCCGCGGTGCGACCCTTGACCTCAATCATTCGCAACGCCGGCCCCTTGGCACGAAGCTCATCGGGCACCGCGGATTCGATGTCGTAGCCGCAGTTATCTGCGCTTCGATCCCGCGGCGTAAAACCCAGCTCCCGCTCAATAGCCATGACGGCACGCATGCCGGCAAGCTCTACCTCGCGCCTGCCTGCCGCACTGGATTCGGTGGTAGCATGTGAGTCGTGGAGCAGCATGCCAACTGGAATCACAAGCGCACCGCCCAGCACCCTCGGAGTCGCGGGAGTGATGGTCTTTTCGCGCTGCAGCTCCGCCAAGCGCATTTGTCTACGGTCGCGCAGATCGTCGGCGCGACGACGAGCATTCAGAGAGCTCAGGCGCGTCTTCTTGCCTTGCTTTTCTTTCTCCTCCAGCTCCCACGCGCGACCATCCCAATAATTGGCCTCTTCGGTAAGACGCGCGTCAACGGCTCGCTCGATCTTCTCGATCTGCGGAATACGACGATTGCGCACCTCTTTGAGGCTCACAGGGAGGATCTCGCGAATGGCGAAATCCATGGCAAGCGCATCAATGTCGCCGGTAAGCCACTCCTGCTCAGAAGCGATAGCGTGCGCGGCAGAGGCCTCGGACGGACGAGGACCGCGATAGTCCAAATAGGGCGCATAGCCCGCATCACGAGCTTTGCCCGAAGCGTCAACCTCAACGAACCTAAACTCTTTGGATACCGTACGCTTGGTGCCGTCGGCCAGCGTCGTGTCGTCCTGGACGGAGTTCTCGATATAGAGCAAGAGTCTCGGCTTGTCTCCAAAATCTCTATCGTCCACGAGCACACAGCCCCGCTTAAGCGCCGAACCCATTTGGCCAATCAGCACCTTCACCGTTGCATCCAAAAGCGGCTCACCGGGGCATACCAACTCCGCGGGAACGAGTCCAGGACCCTCTTTAGATTCTTTGTCAAAGCAAATACGCTCATAGGAGGCAAGCACGTGACCGCATTCGCCGCCCATGCTCATCGAGCGAACCGAGAACGGCACTTCGAGCACCTCGAACCTGCCAGACTCGCGAGATGCCACGCGTCCTCCCAAGCGCTTCATTGCCGCCATGAAAAATGCCTGGATAAAGTGCGGCTCGAGCTTGCGCGCCTCCATGCGTTCCATGTCCTCGCGAATAGCGCTTACGCCGCGAGCGTCCATGACGTCATCGGTAAGCGCATACTCTTTGAGAAGCCGTTTAATAGAGCTCGTATCGAGCGATGCATCGACTACCTGGTTGAGTCGCGCCCGCACCTCGGGGTCATCGCCATAGCGAATCGCATCGAGGAGCAAGTCACGGAGCGTCTTGCCTTCAAAGGTCACCCTGCCCAAGATGTCGAAAACCTTGCCGCCCAGCGCGGCACGTTCCACCTCGAGCTTGCTGAACAGGCGTTGGAATACTTCTCCCTCGCGCGTCTGCGTGGAGACAAGGTTCCACAGATGGCATACTTCGATCTGACCAATGCGGTGAATACGACCGAAGCGCTGCTCGAGTCGATTGGGATTCCACGGCAGATCGTAGTTGATCATAAGGTGCGCACGCTGTAGGTTAATGCCCTCGCCGGCGGCATCCGTGGCAACAAGGATGCGCGAGTTCGCATCCTGCTTGAACATTTCCTCGGCACGATGGCGCTCGTCGCGCGTCATACCGCCCTTAATGGTGAGCACGGCAGAACGGTCGCCCAGGAGGGAGCCAATCTTCCCTGCGAGGTAGTTCAGTGTGTCCTTGTGTTCGGTAAAGATGATGAGCTTCTCACGTCGACCGTCCATGCCAAACATATTGGAATCGTCTTGCAGCAGTCGCGAAAGCTCCTCCCACTTACGGTCCTCGCCACTAATGCGAACATCGTTTGCCTTGCGCTCGAGCGTGCGTAAAATCGCGATCTCGGCATCGAGCTCAGCCGCAGTCGCCGCCGCAGAAGCGGTGTCTACGACGTCATCTTCCATTTGCTCGTACTCTTCGGAGTCGTAATCGTCCTCATCAAAATCTCTGGAATCGATGCCCCATTTATCTGTATAGGCGACCTTGCCGCTCGCAACGCTTTTTGCCTCGGCGAGCTTGGACTCAAGCCGTATGCGGCGACGTCGAAGCGACTGATAGATGGCCTCGGGACTCGACGCAAGACGACGCTGCAAGATAGTCAAAGCAAAGCCGACGCTGTTCTTATGCTTGCCACCCAAGCGCTCCGCACGGTTAAACTCCTCGGTGACGTAATGAGTCACCGAGTCATAGAGCTCCTGCTCGGCAGGAGATAGGTCGTATTCGACTGTGTAGGCGCAGCGTTCGGGGAATAGCGGGCGCCCATCGAACTTGAGCAGCTCCTCTTTCACGAGGCGACGCATCACATCGGAAACATCGCAGTCAAGCGAAGAGGCGCGCTGAAGGCTCTGAGCCTGGCCGGCAGTGGAGCGCGCCGCAGGATTCTTAACGCGGTTGCCTCCCGCAAACCGGTCCTTGTCCACGAGCGCCATAAAGTAGCGGAAGTCAGCCGGCTTACCGTTGTGAGGCGTAGCGGTAAGGAGCAACAAGTTTTCGGTTGTGTCACCCAAGAGCTGACCGAGCTTATAGCGTTTGGTCGGTTTAAACTCGCCGCCAAAGTTTGTCGCGCTCATCTTGTGTGCCTCGTCGCACACCACAAGATCCCACGAAGTTGCCCTTAGCTTCTTTTGGATCTCGTCGTTGCGAGCCAGCTTATCTAGGCGGCCGATACAAAAATCGACCTCGTCGAAGGGATTCCCGGTAGCAGAAGACTCCAGCACATCGTTTGTAAGCAAGCGAAATTTGAGCCCAAACTTTTGCCATAGCTCGTCTTGCCACTGTTCCACAAGATTACCGGGAGCCACGATAAGGCAACGCCTAAGATCGCCGCGAGCAATCATTTCTTTTATTAGGAGGCCCGTCATGATGGTCTTGCCTGCACCGGGGTCGTCCGCCAGCACATAACGCAGCGGCAAGCGCGGCAGCATTTCCTTGTAGACGGCCGAAATCTGGTGCGGCAGCGGCTCGATAGACGACGTACGAATAGCCAGATAGGGATCGAACAGATGAGCCAAACCTATGCGATATGCCTCGGACACGAGTCGCAGGTCATCGGGGTCGGCATCGAACGCCCAGGCGCTGGACTTTTCGATGATGTATTTATCCTCGTCTGTATCGAAGAGAAGTTGGTCACCCAGTGCGCCCTGGTCCGTCTTGTAGGTTACGTTTAAGATGGAATCGCCATGCCATTCGACAGCCTTGATAGTCACGGGCGAATCCCCCGCGATACCGCGAACGCGCGTACCGGGCGTTATCTCTGCTAGCTTTGCCATCACGCGCCCCGCTTTACGAGAAGCGAAAATGCGTGTCGCAAGATAACGCTAGGATTGTCTATCGAAGGAAGACACTCGCTGGCGAGCACCCCCCCCCCGAAGAGTTTTCGTCTGAATGGCCACGAAAAATCTCCTGGGTTTTATTGATACCGGGGTGAACGATAAATCACCCTTGTTACAGCTTTATCTATTGTCTTTCAATCAGCTTGCCGTGTCATGGGGTTTTCTGCAAAAGGAATCGTTTTTACCTCGCGCGGTTTGTTGCTCAACAATGCTGCGAATAGCGTGAATGCCTTGTGATTTGCCTCCATGCCGTTCGCGCATGTGAACACGCTTGCCCGCATAAAGTAACGCCCATAAATAGAAACTGAGCCCCGTTGACTTGAATCATCGGACATCCCGGGCACATCGGAATATGGTCTATCCGCATACGGTTGATTTACCAAATGAATTATGACTACGAAAACCGATGTCGCCGCTCTACCTCCCCTCCGCCTTCAGCTTCAGAAGCAAGTCGCCCAGCTCGGGGCACTTCTTGGAAAGGCGCGTCTGAGCTCGCTCGCCCATCCCCCACCGCTGGCGGATCTCCTGGGCGCGCGGGCTCACGCGGTAGTTCCCGTCCATCGCCTGCTTGAGCAGCTTGGCGGTCACGCGCGCATCGGCAAGGGCGCTGTGGGCGTGGCCCGTCGACTCGTCAAACTCGATGCCAAACCACGTTGCCGCGTCGCCCAACGAAACGCGCCCGTGGCTGCCCACGTCCATGATCGAGGTGTAAAACGCCTGCAGGTCGGCCCAATCCGTAGGAAATGCGGAAAGGTCGATATGCTTTGCCTGACACTCGGTCAAAAGCTGTCGACGATCCGTCCTACTCCAGCAAACTATCTGGGCGGAATAGCGACCAATCCAATCGCTGAGCCTTTTGATCACCATGTAGAGCGGATCGGCCATCGCGGTGTCCACGGCCGATATCCCCGCAAGCTCGCGTACGGGAAACGCAACGCCTTCGGTAAATTCCGTCTGCACAAACTGCGAGAACTCGCCCATAACGTTGCCGTGGTAATCGAGCTTGACAGCGCCGACCTCGATAATCTCGTTGCGCAGTCCACGGCGCTGGCGCTGCCTTGGCACCGGCGCAAACTCAAAGTCCAGCACAATCTGGCGCGCAAAGTTCGTCGTATCGATAGCCGAGATACCCGGCGTCTTTTCAGCTGACACGGTTAGGGCCTTTCTCCGTTGCCTGCCGCTTACTACATAGGCGGCTACATTGCCGTAAGAATAGGCGCTCGTGCGGACACAAACACAGGACGGGCCCTCACATCTCGGCAAACGAGATCAGCTTGACGTCTCCCCTACTCTCCGCGGCATCCCGACATCCCTGCGTAAAGCCGCTTTTTGAGAAAAGTGCATAGCTTTTTCGTTGCCGTCTAAAGAGCTCGCTTCGGTGCACGAGCTTTTGCAGCACGTCTTCATCCGTCGGTTCATTGCGCCATTTGCACTCCGCAAACAGCGCGGCGCCCTCGCCATCGTCAACAATCAAGTCGATTTCTTCCTGCGTATGTGTGCGATTATCCGTCCCCCACCAGCGCCCAACGCTTGCCGGAACCACATCGAGCCGGCCCGCCCGCGCAAGTTCGTACACGTATTGTCTGCATATCAGCTCAAAGACCGTACCCATGTAATCCGATATGTGCGGCTCAATGCGCTTATACGCCATCTCGGCCATATCGTTTTGAATCAGCCCGATGTTCTGCGGAACAAACTTGTACCAGAACCTAAACATCTGGTCGCTCAGCAGATACACGGCTCGCTTATTGCTCGTCTCGTTTAGGGGCAGCTCGCGCTCGACAATTCCAAGTGACGCCAGCTTATCCACATAGCTCTTTACGTTGCTCGCAGGGATTCCCGTAGAGCTCGCAATCTCCGAGATCTTCGAGCGCCCCTGAGCAATTGCCTGCACGATCGCATCATATTGCTCGGGATTGCGGCACTCTTGCAATAGCAGGTTACTCGGCTCCTCAAAGAGATAGCCCGTAGGAGTAAGAAATAGACGTTTGATGTTGTCCTTGAGCGGTGCGACAGGATCAACTTTCTCGATATATGCAGGAATGCCGCCCGTCATGCCATAGCAAACTGCAGCGTCTTCGCGACTCATGCTCTGCCACAGGCCGAGGGTCGTCGTAAAATCGAGCGGCATGATCTTAAACTGGGCCGTGTGCCTACCGTATAGTGGGCTTTCGTAGCCCAACACCTGTTCCTCCATAAACGAAAGAGACGAGCCGCATAGAATCAGCATGAGCTTGGTCTCTTTGTACAAGTGATCAATCTTGTCTTGCAGCAACGAGCTGATCTCGGGATTCGATTGGGCGAGATAGGGATACTCGTCAATCACGACAATCAAACGTTCCGTGCGAGCCATGGTGGCCAACGCATCGAACGCCTCGTCAAAACTACGAAACGACACGCCTGCAGTACCAACCGAGCCTGCAAGTATCGCCTGGCTAAAGCCGTGCAGGTTTGCCTCTGCATTGGTGCGACGAGCTTGAAAGTAAATAGCCTTCTTGCCTTGGATGAACTCTGTGATAAGGCGCGTTTTGCCCACACGACGGCGGCCGTAAATCACGGGCATCTCAAAGAAGCCCGTGCCATACAGTCGATTGAGCTCGGACATTTCCGCTGTTCTTCCGATAAACATAGGGCCATCCTTCCTTTACGTTATAGCTAGCTATATTATACCTTCCTATAATATAGCTAGCTATAACGTAATTCGACAAGCGGCGCACGCAAAAGGGGCGGTACACCACCGCACGTGGACCGTTCCGGAAAATGTATCCCGTTCTGGAGCCAAAAACTGGGCCGTAGTTTCCGCAGATACAAGGCGACAGTCCGCCGCCTTTATCGCATGCCTTCAAATATGCGATCCAGAAACACAAAACAGCAGATAGAATGCTCTTTTTCAAAAAGTACACGTCCCGAAACTTACCAAGACTTCATATCCAGTTACCGTTCACGGTCGCCAATTACCGCCCACCGATTCAAACAAGAAATATGTCGCCAAAAGCAGGTCATCTACCTGCATGGTTAGATTTTGGTCAGCTTTTGGTCAGTTGAGCGGCAAGTTCCGGCTGATACGTTTTTGCAACCCCAAAAAGGAGGCGGTAGCCCATGGCGCATTGCAACGACCAAATCATCGACCAGCTGTTGAGCCAAGCCGAGCAGGAGGGACGATGCCTTATTCCCCCAAGTGCGGCGATCCGCAAAGCGCTCCTTCGGCGCATCGGCGACATGGTTGTCTCCCCCATGCCGGGACTGTTCGCGCACAAAACGCACTGGGATGAACTCAACCGGGCGCAGCGTCATTGCGAGATTATCCGCGCCCTTGCGATCATCCATCCCGATTGGACGTTCTGCTCGTTTTCGGCAGCTTGCCTGCTGGGGCTCGAGATCTCGTGGCGACACCTGAACGTCGTGCATGTTTGCAGCTCGACAAAGCCGTCGGCTCGTCCGGGCGCACATATTCAGCGACACCAAATTGAGCCGGCCGGAGCAATACGCAGAGCCGGCATATCGGTAACGCCGCCCATCCAAACGGCCACAGATTGCCTGCTGCAAACTGGTTTTGCCGACGGCATGCCCATTGCCGATTCGGCGATCTCAAAGCTCGGCCTTGCGCCGGAACAGCTGACGGAGGCCGTTGAGCAACGAGCGACTGCCCGCAATGGTCGCGCGATTCGCACCGCCCTCACAACGCTTCGATATGCCGACGCCCGCGCCGAGAGCGGCGGGGAATCGGTCGCCCGAGCCATCATGATCGAGACGGGCTTTGCGCCCGACTGGCTTCAATACGAGCTGACGGACCCCTTCGATTCGGCCAAGCCCATACGAACGGACTTTGCCTGGGAGCGCCAGGCGCGGGAACTCACGCTGGGCGAGCTCGACGGGCTCATCAAATATACCGACCAGACCATACTGGCCGGACGCACCGCCGCCGAGGCGCTCGTTGCCGAACGACAGCGCGAGGCGCACCTATCACTCTACGGTCATCCTCTGTTGCGCTTTACCATGAACGAGGTCCGCTCGGCAGGAATGCTCGCCAAAAAGCTGCAGACGGCAGGCATCCGGCAGACCGCGCTGCCGACATGGCTCAACGATATTGAACTGTAGGGGCTGCTGAGCCACGCATTGCCGGATCGCATCCCCCTATCTGGGCCGCGTTTTCCCAACGGCCACGCCAACGGAAAGCGCGTCCCAGCCTGAACGCTCAAAACGGGATGCACTTTCCGGATGGCGGGCCTAGCGGAAAGCGTGTCCCGAAATCCCGCCTCAGAACGGGACAGACTTTCCGAATGAAGCACTCAGCGGAAACGGCATCCCGGAATAGACGCTCAAACTGGGACGCAATTTCCGCTGAGGTTCCATCCGGAAACTGTGTCCCACTCCGAGCGTCAATTCTGGGATGAACTTTCCGCCAGAGGGTTCAGCCGGAAACGTCATCCCACTCTGAAGCGAAATTCTGGGACGCAGTTTCCGGTTGAGGGCTGTTCCGGAAAGTGCGTCCCATTCCAGGCGCGGATTCCGGGATGCACTTTCCGTTTGAAGCTCCAACCGGAAAGTGCATCCCACTCTGGAGCCAAATTCCGGGACACGCTTTCCGCCGAGGGCTCCAAAGGGAAAGCGCATCCCATTCTGAGCGCCAAATTCGGGACGCAGTTTCCGTATGCGGAGGCGCTCCAAACAAAAGGCCCCGGCTCGCGATGGAGCCGAGGCCAAAGGCACAGCATATGCAGTTGGTGTTGAGCGCGAACAGCTCGTCAACAATGGCCGTCCACGCTCTACCCTACCCGCGGTGACGGGCGCGGCTGTACGGCGTATCCACCATGGGCAGATCTGGACGCAGCTTGCCGTCAAACGCGCGATAGGCGTTCTGCACGGCGGGGGCCGTGGGGATCGTTGCGATCTCGCCGATGCCCTTGCCGCCGTATGCCACGGGCAGCAGCTCGTCCTTCTCCACGTAGATGGCGTGGATATCCGGAATCTCGGGCGCACGGAACAGTCCGAGCGTACCGTACCTTGCCTGGGGTACGCAGTCCTTGAGCGGCCAGTCCTCGGTAAGCGCATAGCCCATCCCCATGAGCACGCCGCCTTCGATCTGACCCTGGATGGAGATGGGGTTGACCACCTTGCCGGAATCGTGCGCAGCATAGACCTCGCTCACGCGGCCGTCATCATCCAGAATGACCACATGCGTGGCAAAACCGTAGCAGATGTGGCTCTTGGGATTGGGAACGTCGGCACCCAGTTTGTCGGTCGGCTCCAGGTACACGTAGCCAAACTCGCGGCCCTCGAGCGCCTTGATGGCAGCCGCGGGATCCTGAGGATGCATACCCTGGCCGGCAACGAGTTCCTGTGCGCGCAGCTGATAGGCGCGACCGTCGTCGTACTCGATCTTGACGCCATCACCATGCGCACTCACAGGAGCCTCGGGTGCGGACTTGCCGGCCTCGAT
The DNA here is from genome assembly GCA_905204415.1 of uncultured Collinsella sp. Classification (GTDB taxonomy): domain Bacteria; phylum Actinomycetota; class Coriobacteriia; order Coriobacteriales; family Coriobacteriaceae; genus Collinsella. Next base: position 22,358 of record CAJKZP010000016.1, read on the forward strand.
GTCAAGCATGGCATCGCGCAGCAGGAAGGCGGCGCCGCGCACGGCCTCGCCGGTCACGACCGTCTGACGCGAGCCAGACGTGGTGCCGGAGTCGGGTGCGTTCTCGGTGGAGCACTCGCCATTGGCAATGCAGCTCAGCGGCAGACCGCAGGCCTCGGCAACGTCCTGCAAAAAGACGGTGTTGCAGCCCTGGCCGATGTCGGACGTGGCGGCGTAGACCACGGCGCGGCCATCCTCGACGCGAATCTTGCAGCGGCCGGCGTCGGGCAGGCCCACGCCCACACCGGCGTTCTTCATGGCGCAGGCGATACCGGCGTGTCCGGGATGCGCGTAGTAGGCATCCTTGACCTCGAGCAGCGTCTCCTTAAGCGCCGTGGAGCAATCGGCAATCTGGCCGTTGGGCAAAACCTCGCCCGGCTCGATAGCGTTACGGTAGCGGATCTCCCACGGATCCAGGCCGACCTTCTCGGCCAGCAGGTCGATCAGGCTCTCGAGCGCAAACTCGGACTGGCACACGCCAAAGCCGCGGTACGCACCGGCGGGCGGGTTATTGGTGTAGTAGCCAAAGCCGCGAATGTCGGTGTTCTGGTACTTGTAGGGGCCGACGGCATGCGTGCAGGCGCGCTCGAGCACCGGGCCGCACAGCGAAGCGTAGGCGCCGGTATCAAAGTTGATCTCGCAATCCAGGCCGGTAAAGTTGCCCTCGGCGTCGCAACCCAGCGTAAAGGTGCCGTCCATGGCATGGCGCTTGGGATGGAACGCAAGCGACTCGGCACGCGTGAGCTTGCACTTCACAGGACGTTGGAACTTATATGCAGCGAGCGCAGCCAGGTGCTGGATGGACACGTCCTCCTTGCCGCCAAAGCCGCCACCCACGAGCATAGTCTCTACAACCACGCGCTCGGGCTCGCTATCCCAGCCAAACATGTGGGCGCACTCTTTTCGCGTGTCGTAGGCGCCCTGGTCGGTCGACTGCACCTTGACGCCGTTCTTGTACGGGAAGGCCACGGCGCACTCGGGCTCCAAGAAGGCATGCTCGGTAAAGGGCGTGGTAAAGCGCTGTGTCACGGTAAACGCGCTCTCCGCCAGCGCCTTGGCGGCGTCACCGCGAGTCACGTGACGGCTCTGGCACACGTTGTCCTTGAGCTCCACCGTGTTGCCAAAGGCAAAGAAACTGTCATGCAGACGCGGGGCGTCGACGGCCTTGGCCTCGGCGATGTTGCGCACGGGCTCCAGCGGCTCGTAATCAATCTTTACGAGCTTCTTGGCCTTCTCGAGCGTCGCCTCGTCCTCAGCTACCACCAGCACGATGGCGTCACCCACGCAGCGGGTGATGTCGCCCTGGGCGATCATGACGTCCCAGTCCTGGATAAGGTGGCCGACCTGGTTGACCGGCACGTCCTCGGCGCGCAGGATGCCCACCACGCCGGGCAGGGCCTCGGCCTTGGAGGTATCGATGGAGAGCACACGGGCGCGCGGATACTTGGAGCGCACGGCGCTGGCATAGGTCAGGCCCGGCTGGTCGATCTCGTCGATGTCGTCGGGGTACTTGCCCTCGCCGAGCACCTTCTTGCGCACGTCGATACGGAAGGCGCGCTTGCCCACGCCGTAGTCGTCGCCGCGCTCCAGGTCCTCGTCGATCTGCTTTTCGCCGCGGAGCACCGCTGCGGCCAGCGAGATGCCCTCGATAATCTTTTTGTAGCCGGTGCAACGGCAGACGTTGCCGCGGATGGCGTACTTGATCTGCTCCTCGGTAGGCTCGGGATCTTCTGCGATCAGCGCTGCACCCGCCATGACCATGCCGGGGATGCAAAAGCCGCACTGCACGGCGCCCACGGCGCCAAAGGCGTACACAAAGGCCTCGCGCACGTCCTCGGGCAGGCCCTCGACGGTCACGATGTTGCGGCCGGCGGCAAGCGCGGTGGTCAGCACGCAGGCCTTGACGGCCGCACCGTCCACATGGATGGTGCAGGTACCGCAGGCGCCCTCGGAGCAGCCATCCTTGGCGGAGTGAATGTGCAGGTCGTCGCGCAGGTAGCGGAGCAGCGGCTTGTTCTGAGTCGTCGTGCGCTCGACGCCGTTAACGGTAAAAGTGAATTCCTGTGCCATGGTGATTCCCTTCTACACGCCGGCGGCGATGCCGGTGCGGTCGTGAATGGCGCCATGCGGGCACACGACGGCGCACATACCACACGACAGGCAGTCGGCGCCGTCGATGTGGGCGCAGTTGTCCTCAATGCGGATAGCGCCGGCAGGGCACTTTTTGGCGCACATACCGCAACCGATGCAGCTCGTGTCGCAGATCTTGCGCGCAATGGCGCCCTTATCGGTGTTGTTGCAGCGCACCAGGATGTTCTGGTAGCCGGGAACGAAGGCAATCACGCGCTGCGGGCACGCCATGCCGCACAGGCCGCAGCCCGTGCACTTGGAGCGATCCACACGGGCGATGCCATCGACCAGCGCAATGGCGCCGTGGGGGCAGGCCGTGACGCAAGCGCCACAGCCAATGCAGCCTTCGCTGCAGCGGGCGTCGCCGCCTGCGGAGGCGCAACCGCTTCCGCAGGCGGCGTAGGCCACGTTATGTTGAATGGATTTGGCCATAAGAGACTCGCCTATTTCTTAAGAAGGTACGAATAGTTGTCGCGCACAGCCCTGATGGTCAGGCGTACGGCCTCGGGAAGACCGGTGTTGACGGCATCGACCGAGACGGTGCGGACCGTGCCGGCGACGCGAACCTTAAAGTGGTCCTCGTCCACGGCCAGGAAGCCCTCGTTCTCGGAGTTCTCCATGTCCTCCTCGCTCCAGAACAGGGTGAGCTTGTCCTTGTAGGGACGACCCTCCTGGTATGGACAGAACACGGCGCAGTTGCCGCACTCGTTGCACATGCCGTCGACGTGGACGACCTGATGCTTGGCCAGGCCCGGCACCTTAATTGCCACGTTGGCGCGGTTGGGGCACACGTCGCAGCAGACCTCGCACACCGAGCCGCAGCCCAGGCAGCGGGTCTTGGTGCAGTTGCGCTTGTCGCGGCACAGCGACCCCTTGCGCTCGTAGCAAGTGTCCTCGCGACCGGCCTGCTCGTTGCAGTCGGCGTACTTGTTAAAGTCCACACCGGCGATGGCACGGGCGACCTCGGCGGCATCCTCCTGCGCCTCAACCACGGCGCGCTCGGCGGCGCTGAGGGCATTCTTGGCCGCATCCTCCCGGTATTCGCGCACTTTAAGCAATGGAGCCAGCGGATACTTTTCCACGCTC